>CAYTGJ010000004.1:0-6080 GCA_964437245.1 uncultured Chitinophagaceae bacterium | reverse complement strand
TTTTGAATAATCTTCGCTGGAACCTTAGCGATCTTTCAAAAAAGATTCCCGATAAAAATTGAAATAAGGGCTCCTATATAGGGTATTCGACAGTACTACAATGCTTTCACTATACTAACTAAAAGGGTGTTGTAAATACCCCGGAAACTCATACACCTTAACCCTAAGGAATGATGATCACCGGTTGATGGGTGATCATAACGTCGTTTCGGTTCTCGCCGTTGGTGTGGGATATTTTAAGCAGGTACGGGCCTTTGACCAGATTTTTCACCTCAAATGAAAGCATATCCGTGCGTAGCAGGGTAGTTCCCATAAGATCAAGCAATTCCACTTCGAGTATGGTTGTATTGTTTTCCGCCACAATGGTCAGAATATCCTGGGCCGGGTTAGGAAATATTTTAACGTTTCTTTTTACCACTTCCGCTATTTCCTTTTCTACGGAAGTGGTAGTTCCAAAAAAATCCTGAAACACCGTTTTAAGTTCGGTATTGACCGTAGAAGGATCTACCGGTTGATCCCAACCGTCGTAATAGCCGAAACTACTTTCTTTATACGAGTGGTAAGTGAAGTGATAACCGAGGCTATCGAAAATACGCATCGCATCTGCTACCCACTGGGCTCCTCCTTTATTGTCAACAAAACAAGACCGGGCGGCACCAAACTCTCCAAAGTATACCGGAAACCCGGCATCCTCAATGTAAGCGGCATAACCGGTTATTTTACGCTTCAGGTATTCATAGTTCCTTGTCTGCAAAGGCTCACGGGAAGGAGAGTAATAATATTCGGTGGAAATGGAAGCAGAGGCTCCGGCAGGAATGTTCTCGCCTTTCATCCATCCACTGATCCGGTATTGGTTGTGCTTGATGGCGCGGAAGGTAAAATCCAGACAGGAGACGGTGGCATTATCGGTTGTGCCACTGACCGCAACAGAGTATTGGTCCTGGTGGCCGGAAGAAGAGATGAAATAATTGCCGCTGCCGTTGGCTGACCACCAGCCATAAGTACCGGAGGAGAGATTGACGCGGAATAACTGCCGTATTACATTGCCGGAAGCATCCAGTTCATCCAGCGTAATGTCGTCAAAATAAACGGTACCCGTGCCGATCTGGCGGGAAAGAAATACTACCCGGCCGGCCAGGATAGAATCATCTTGTACGGAAAATGCAGTTCCTGTGTAATACGTCCAGTCGGTGGTGCCGGAGGGAATGGACGAGTTGTCATAGTCGCCCGTGGCGTAACCAAGGTCAGAAGGCAATATGAGCCTGTTGGTGTCCGGGTATTTTCCTCCGTCACCGGTTCCTGCCCAGGCAAGGTTTTGATGGGAATATTCATAAGGATCGTACAGGTGGACGGTGTACATCATGTTGTTTTCGGTTACTTGGGGATAGTTGTTGTGCTCGTCCTGGTAGCCGTAATCGCAGTTCAGCGCAAGCGCCCGCTCAGTGATGATCAGATGATGGGTGTTGACCGCCCGGATACTGTCGATGATCCTCTGGGCGAGGTTGGTCCAGTTCTCCACGCTTCCGGAAGGAGTAGGTTCGTTGACGATATCAAACCCGGCAATCTGCGGTTCGTCCCTATAACGGAGCGCAATGGCTTTCCACAGGGCTGACAGCCTTCGCTGGTTTTCCATATCTGTCCACAATCCGGGACTCTGGCATTGGGATTGAAAACCTCCCTGCGGCACATGCATGTTCAGGATCAGGAAAATGCCGTGTGCGCGTGCCCATTCCAGGTTCGTGTCCAGCCAGTCCCAGCCCGACTGTTTGTATACATAAGGAGTGGCATCGTTTTCAAACGTTTTATAATTGAGATAAAAACGGATGGCATTCATTCCCAGGTCCTGGATCCTTTCAAAATCCGCTTCACTGTGGTGATTGGCCGGATTCTGATGGTCGTCCCATACCAGGTTGCCAAAAGCCATGCCCCGAAGAGAGATTTCACTTCCATGATAATAGAGTTTTTTCCCCTGGCGCTGAATAAAGTTTTGTGCTTTCAGGCAATGGGTAATTCCGCTAAGCAGTATTGCCATGACAAGCAACCTCCCCATAACCGAAGAAAAATACAACCTTGATCTTTTCATAAGCCCCTCATTGTTGTTTTAATAATCACATTTAATAGTAAAATAATACAATATAATGAGAAAAGAAAGGATAATGTTTTAGCAACTCACAAACAGCATAGAAAGAGGACTTCCTAACGGGGTTTTGAGTACTCAGATGGCAGGGACGGAAACCCGGAGGGATCGACGATCGAGATTTCCTGGCCGCTCACCGGGTGAGTAAAGATCAGTTGACAGGCATGCAATGCGATGGCCTCTGGCAGATAAGGTACGGACGATCCATAGAGTTGATCGCCTATGATGGGGCAGCCGGTAGAGGCCAACTGGACCCTGATTTGGTGAAACTTTCCGGTATGCAGGGCGATCTTCCATAAAAACCGGTTTTCGGCAACGGTTTCTGTTTCGTATTCCAGCCTTATTTTTTCTGCCCAGGGAGTATGTTCGTCTACCAGTACAGCCTTCTTTTTTTCTTTGCGATGCCAATGTTCCAGCGTTCCTTTTCGTACAGAAGGAGCATCGCTGGTAAGTGCCTGATAGTATTTTTTTACTTTCCGTTCGGCAAACTGCTCACTAAGCGGACGCAGGACGGAGCGTTGTTTGGCAAACAGGACAATGCCGCTTACCGGGCGGTCGAGCCGGTGGATGTGCTGCGCATAGACCTCTTCGCCCGGAGGAAGATGACTTTTTACATACTTCTGTACCAGGTGCAACAGGTTTGGATAGTTGTTACGGTCGGGTTCCACCATCAGCCCGTTGGGTTTATGTACGACCAGCACATAAGGGTCTTCGAAAAGAATATGATCAGAAACTACCATCGTCCGGAGGAAAGGTAGTCAAACTTTTTAAAAGATGTATAGTCGGGTGTCTTTGGGTACATTCGGAGGGCAGACACGATATTATTTTTTGAAATAGTGAAATAAAGCAAAAAAATGATGACCGTTAAAACCAACTGTTTTCAGGGAATTGTTTTTCCATTTTGTAGTATAGCAGAAAAAAAGAAGGTCATTTTTTAAAAAACATAATCATATAGTCAAAAAGAAGTTAAAAATTACCCTGCTCTTCCAGAAAAGAGAAAAAAGGAAAGAAGAAACTCTCTTAACAAAGTGGGATATGTTCCCGTAAATGGATTTACTAAACTACCGGATTTCTCCTGAAAGATCCGTTGTTAAACCTTTTGTTCATCGTCAGAAAAACAGTGAAATTGATAGAAAGTAGTGCCATGCATAGTAGAAGAATCTATTATGTTAAATCATATATGGGTGGATTTGAAAGGGAACAGTTAAATAACCAGAATATATAACGTGGGGATAAGAAAAATCGGATTGCTGATCGGGGCAATTGTTTGTATGGGAGCATGTACTTCCGGAGTAAAAAAAGATCCGGAATATTCCGCTGCTCTCAAAGGGCAGCCGTCCGGGATCAGAAGTGCCAGTACTATTATTTCCCAGGATGAACAACGGTGTCTTGACCGGGAGGAAAAAATTGTACCGCTTCTTAAGCTCCGGTCCGAGATCATCAGCGAGGAAGATTCCATCAGGGGGAAAATTTATTTTTCTTCCGGTTCTCTTCACAAGCTGGCAAAATGCAATCAATTGGATTATAAAATTTCGGTCACTTTTTATGATCTGAACAGAAAGATCTTTTTTTCCGGAATAGAACTCGAAGCGGATACCATTGATTTTGTAATCCCTTATGATTCGTTGAAAAAACTGAGCGAAACAAAATTCCTGGGGAGCTATTTAATCAGAGGAGTTATGACGGCTTCTTTTTTTAAACAGGGAGAAGTATTGGGATACGACACTTCACTGGTTTTTAACAGAAACGTATGGGTTGCTAAAAAATAGAACGAAAGATTCCTGATGAAATAATTTTCTTGATAACTTACACCGTTAAAAATCCTGAAAATGATAGCACCTCAAAAAGCACTGAATATAATGATCGTTCTTTCATCTGTCGTCATTGTATTCCATCTGCTGGTCATCACAGAGTGTATCCCCTATTCTGTGATATGGGGAGGCAAACTGAACAGCGTAACTGAAATGAGACAATTTGAAACGGTCTCTATCTTGATCAATGTGCTGATGATCCTGGTTTTTCTGCTACGGGCCGGTTACATTAAAAACAAAATACCGTTGAATGTATTCAGGATCGTCATCGGATTTTTTGCCTTACTGTTCTCTCTCAACACAATCGGGAATCTGCTGGCGGAGACTCGTATTGAATTGTACGTATTCACTCCGCTTACCTTGATCGCAGCATACTTATGTTTTTGTATCGTGCTGACCAGGGAAAACAGTTGAAAAATGCGGAGGAACCAATTGGAGTAGTATAATTGTTATCGCCGGAAAGCAGATGCAGAGAAAAGAATAGACTGTTGCTAAATTAGTCAGAGTGTCCCGGATTAATGTTAAAATTCTTTCAGAATACAAGATATGCAATAATGTCAGGATCTATTTTGTATCGGGTAAATAGAATCGGGTATCCTGGAATCGTATTAAAATTATTATTAACGAAAGAGTGTATTTATGAAGTTGATGATCACCGGTTTCCTTATTTTTAGTGCCACGCTTGTTTTTTCCCAGAACATCAGACTCTATCAAAGCGATAGCCTATACAAGGCAAATAAAGTGAGGATCATGCGATGGTCCGTAGATTATACAAATGCACCCGGCCTCAGGATCTATTTTGATAAAGAAGGGAGGGTCACCCGGTATGAAAGAGATCCTTTTTTCAACGGATTGCAGCTCACAACATATTGTACTTACGATGCAAAAGGACTGCTGATCGGTCAGGTAGATACACTCAGAGGTGTGAAGCGGGATAAGCAGACCATAAAAAAAATAGAAAAGCAAGGAGGTGATCCTGCTTCCTATTTCCCGATGGTAAAAAGAAACAGCTATGAAGTAGCCCGCTATCAAATAGAATACGACAGCGGTCGCGTAGCCTCTGTTACCCGCTACAATCCGAACGGAGAGATTGACTACAAGGATGTATTCAGGAATGGAAATACAGAAAGGGAAAGAATACATTATGAAAAAGGTACTTCTGTTTCCGTCAGCGTACTGAAATATGAGCGTGACCGTTTTCCGGAAAAATATTCTGGTTGGGAAGAAACATCTTCCGGCCGCCGGGAATGGGAATACCGCTTCCGGTACGTGCTGGAAAAAGGAAGAATCGTCTTATACACCCGTTTCGATTATGAGTCAGAAGCAGAAACAGGAAGCTTTCATTATAACGACCGGGGACTGCTGACCGAGAAGGGAGGCTATCAGATAGAAAAATTTGAGTATGAATACTATAAATAGAATTTTAAAAAACGCTGTTCTTCCGGTATCGTTATTATGGGCTGCTTCTGCAACGGCTCAGATAGATTCAGCCCTGGTGAAAATACAAGAGGTAAAAGCCCGTTTGAACGACGGGGCAGATTTTTGTGAGATGGCACGACTCTATTCGGAAGATACCCAGACCCTTCTTGTGTGCGGAGAAATCGGATTTTTCGAAAAAGGCCAGTTAATGCGGGGATACGAAGAGGCAATGGTGACACTCAGGATCGGAGAGATCTCGGAAATCGTGAAAACGGGTTATGGATACCACATTATCCAGTTGGTAAGCAGGGAGAAAAAAAAGTATGGAACCCGGCATATTCTGGTCCGCTACCGGTGATCGTTTTAAGCAGCCTGTGGGATTCGTATAAAAATCCTTGCAGGAAGTATAAGGTTCGGTCTTGTTTCCTCCTCTATTTTTGAGCAACGTCGAACTAAATTTTTTATATATGAAAACAAAACTACTACTCCATTCTTTTTTCGCAGGCCTCGGATGGCTGCTTTTCTCCGGAACCATTTATGCCCAGGCATATCCGGAAGGATTCGCTCAGGTTCAGGTAGCCACCGGTATTACTTCGCCTACCGCTCTTGCGTTTGCTCCTGCGGAAGACGGGAGGATCTTTGTAACCGAACAGGGGGGAGCACTCCGGGTTATTAAGGACGGAGCCTTGCTTGCGACCGCTGCAGTAGAACTG
>CAYTGJ010000003.1:71176-85349 GCA_964437245.1 uncultured Chitinophagaceae bacterium | reverse complement strand
TTTTTGGAAAGCACATTAAGTGAATGATCCTCCTTGTCAAAACAAAAAATACTGGCTCCGTTTGCCGCATAGACCTTATCTCCTGCAACCGCTGCCGTCAGCATCAGGTGATAAGGGAGATGTACTCTCCAGGTTCCTATGGCAATATTATTTTCCTGAGCCGAAACAAACCCTGTCAGTACCAATACAAATAAAAAAAACGAAATACATACTCTATAAAACATTGTTTGGCGCTTAAAAGTCAACCTTTTGTCAAAACGAAGAATCCTGAATTTAGTATACAAATTTAACCAAAAAAACAGATTTAGGACAGGACTTGCCCCAATTATACACTGCTGCAGAAAGAGTAGTTCTCCTGATTCCCAGGGAAACATGTCTGCATCTTCTGGTACGACACCGGATAATTTCACTCCGTCAGCATAATTATCCGGAAAGAACAAACAATATAAAGGGTGATTGTTCGTAAATTTTTTAAGGCATACTATATTAATCCTATCCTAAAATAGGTACTTTTAGGAAGTTAATCATAAGACTTAGAGAGATATGCAGACGAAAGTGGAGATACCAAAACTCGAATCGTACAGCATTGCGTTGTCGGAAAAGCTGTGCAACGACTTTTACCAGGGAAGTACTTCGGTGGTTTCGGGCCCTGAGATCCTGAAATTTACGGAAATTGATCAGCTCAATCTTTTCATTGTCAAAAATCTTTTTGACCGTTGGAAGGAAGAAACATACAAATTAAGGAGTCCTTATTTTGACTACGAACACGAGGACGTAAAAGACGCACTGGCTGTCTTCCTTAACAAGCTCTCCCGGTATATTTCCATCCGGAAAGAGTTTTTCAAGCCTCTGCTCCGAAAAGCTACTACCGATACCCTTGCCTATATCATCGATCCTTATCTGTTCCTGAAAGCTGAATTTCTCGGGAAGCCGATCATTTCCATTGCCGAACTAATGGAACGGGAAAAATATATGAAGGTGAATAAATTTTTAATCCAGAGCCTCATAAAAAAACTTCAGCTCCAGAATAAAACAGGGTTTTCGGAACAAGAAGTATTGACGTATCTGGACGAGGTATACAAAAATTACGAATCTTCTATTGAAGCGCCGGGGAAACACATCGAGGCCTTTTCTTCCATTCTGAAGATCAATCTGGAAGATCTCCTTCAGGTACCTGAAAACACTCAGGAAAAAGACGCTCTTCCACAGATAGAGATCAATGAGCCGGCGTTCACCGCCTTCAAGCAACCTCTTGGAGAATCGGGAAAAGATAAAACCAGCCTGTCTTCGCTCAACGATTATTTTGCGCGGAACAAGCAACTTTCGCTCAACGATATTATGATGAAGGACGAAGATTCAAATCTTCTTACCAAACACAGGAAAAGCAAAATCCACGACCTGAAGCAAGCGGTACCGATCAACCTGCGCTATATCTTCATCAACGAATTGTTTAAAGGCAATGCAGACGACTATAACTTAGCGTTGATACAGATCGAACGTTGCGAAGATCATGAGTCGGCCAAAAACATTTTAGACCAACTGTACCAGAAAAAATATAGCTGGGACAATTCAAAAACGGAAGTAAAAGAGTTCCTGGAACTGGTCGAAAGACGTTTTTATTAATTCCTCTGTTTTGAGAATTTATCTCTTTGAAAGCATAATAAAACAAGTGTAAATGGTCCGACTTACAGAAGCGGACCATTTACATTTTAACCCTTTCTATTTCAGCACTCCATGCAATGCTCCCCCCACAGAATCGCGGGAAGCTCCTGTCACCGAACTCAGGATATTAGGTTCTCCGGAAATTCTTTTTACTCCCAGGAAGGCAAAGATCAAGGCTTCTTTGTATCCTACGATCAAAGGATCCGGAACCACCACCTCTACGTTTTTACCGCACCGCTCACGGAGGCGCTCTATCAGGTATTTATTCAACGCACCTCCTCCGGTAGCCAGTAAGGAAACCTTTTTTTTCTTTCCTGCCACCAGCACCGAGATCTGGTAAGCAACATGTTCACACACCGTAGCCAGCTTGTCTTCTATGGAAATCTTAGCATTTTCCAGCAGAGGTAAAACTTCTTTTTCCACCCACTCTCTTCCCAGCGATTTCGGAAAAGATGCTTTATAAAACGACAACCTGTTTAAGCGGTCTAACAACGATTGATCTATTTTTCCTGTGGAAGCCATCTTCCCGTCTTTGTCAAAATTTTTACCCTTCGCTTCCGCAAGCAGGTTCAATACCATGTTTACAGGACATATATCTCCGGCAATCCTTTTGCTTCCTTTATCAAAGGATATGTTGGCAATTCCTCCCAGGTTCAGGCAGTAGTCATACTGACCAAATAACAATTTGTCACCAATCGGCACCAGGGGCGCGCCCTGACCATGAAGGGCTACATCCATACTTCTGAAATCAGAGACCACCGGAATCCCTGCTACTGCCGAGATATAGGCTCCGTTGCCGATCTGAGTGGTAAATCCTTTGCCAGGCTGATGAAAAACTGTATGACCGTGAGAGGCGATCAGATCCGGCTGGATATTTTCTTTTGCAATAGCTTTCTTTACCTGCTCTCCGGAATAAGTCCCCAAAAAAGCATCTGTTTCGGCCAATTCCTCTGCGCTGCTTTTCATCAGGCCTCCTATCTTTTTCTTCATCCTCCGGGAATACGGGACAGTAGCCGCACTTAGGATCTCATACCGCCATTCTTTCCCTTTTTTCCGGAAACGGCAAAAAGCGATATCCAATCCATCTAAGGAGGTTCCGGACATCAAACCGGCTACGATCCATTCTTTTTTAGGCATACTTTAATTTTATAAATAATCTGGCTAAATATATCATTCTATCCGGTAAGATTAAAAATGAATTTCAGTCTACTTCTTTCCGGTAAAATACACAGCGGTTTTTCCACTCAGGGACTATCCGGTAAATAGTCCTGATTTCTTCCGTTTTTCTTGCTAACTTGGGATATGAATTTACTGATCGATTCAGGCAATACCTTTACTAAATTCGCCCTCTGCGACGAACAAAAGATCCTCCGGATCATGCCGCTGAAGGAGCTTCAGGACCTTGAAAAGATCAACGAACAATATTCCCCCGGGAGTGTTATTATTTCTTCTGTCAACAAACAAACTTCTGAAATTCTGGCGCTGTTTCCCTCCGCTCACAAAATAGTACTGGATTCTGCCACGCCTGTGCCTATAAAGAATCTTTATAAAACCCCGGCGACCCTGGGGATGGACAGACTGGCAGATGTAATCGGAGCATCAGCACTTTTCCCTGACCAAGCCTGCTTATGCATTGACGCCGGTACCTGCCTCACCTATGACTTCATAGACGAGCACGCCAGGTATTATGGCGGCAGTATCTCCCCGGGGCTGGAAATGAGATTCAAAGCCCTGCATACTTTTACGGCAAGGCTGCCGTTGATACAAAAGCAGGAAAATACGGTCCTTACCGGTGACACCACCGAAAGTGCGATCCTGAGCGGAGTACAGCTAGGAGCCGTAAAAGAGATCGAAGGCATTATAAATGAGTACCAAACGATCTGCAAAGACCTTAAAATAATAATTACAGGCGGAGATGCGGCTTTTTTTGAAAGTAGAATAAAAGACACCATCTTTGCAGCTCCAGATCTGCTTTTTCTGGGATTAAAAAGAATATTAGAATATAATGCATCATAATTTCAGAGTTTTAGCTTTGTGTCTGCTCCTATCACTGCCGGGTGTTATGATAGGTCAGGGAACAGGCAACAGTCCCTTTTCACAATTCGGTATTGGTGATCTCAACAACAACAGCGGGAACGTACGCAACATGGGAATGGGATCTGCCGGAGTAAGTGCCGGACACTCCTACTACGTCAATCTTGCTAACCCTGCCCTGCTCCCCAACAAAAGAACACCCAAAAAGCCCCGGCCTAATCACACCTATAAATCCTGGGATTACTACCGCAACCAGACAGTAGATTCGACTGTAAAACTTGATTTTTCGTTATCCTACCACCAGAGAAGCATTCAATCCGGCAACGGCGCAGAATCCAGCGGAGGAATGAACCTTTCTTATCTGACCTTTGCCCTGCCTTTGTCCAAGACCTGGGCCACGGCCATCGGGATACAACCCTATTCTACCATTAATTACAATCTGAGTACTACTACTACCGTTACCGGCGACCCGGCAACGAGTGTTAATTTTTCCAATTCAAGCCGCGGAGGGATCTACAAAATATTCTGGTCGCATGGCGTGGGCCTCACCCAGAATCTTTCCCTGGGACTTGAATCTGCTGTTTTATACGGCAATATCAACAGCGAATACTTCGCCAACATTCCCGATATCAGCTCCAGCAGCTTTGGCTTTAAACGCCAGCAGTCGTATACTGCGATCAGCCTGAAACCAGGAGCCCACTTCAGAAGAGAGATTATAAAATCCTACAAAGATACTATCTACGAAACCGATAGCAGCGGTCACCGGATCTATCATCTCGTCAAAAAGACCAAAAGCACCGGGCTTTTTTATAACATAGGACTGACCTGCGAATTCAATACCGACATGAATATCAAACATGACCTTCATTACTATGTCATAGACAACAGCAATCGAATCGCTAATGATACGACCATACAAGATCCGTTGAAACAAAAATTCAGCGCAAAGCTGCCACCGGTATACAGACTGGGAATCAGCCTGGACGAACCGCTGAGATGGACAGTAGCTGCCGATGTATTTTACAGCAACTGGTCGGTCTACCAACCTGCTTTCTCCGGCGATACACTGGGTGACAGCTATGGTTTCAACATCGGAACCGAATTTACTCCCGGGCCTGCCAAGCTCAGAAGCAAAACCTACCGGCTGGGTTTTTCCTATATGAAATCGCCTGTGATATACAGGGGCCAACAATTGGATGATGTTTCTGTCAGCATAGGCGGAACCATTCCTTTTGGAAGAAGAAATCCAACCTCTCCGGTTATTCCCCGTCTGAATGTAGCCATCATTGCAGGACAAAGAGGCAATATCCAGACGTTTGGTATCAGAGAACAATATGTTAAATTCAATTTGAGCTTATTGATCAACGAAAAATGGTTCAATAAGAGAAAAATCAATTAATCCTGATTATAATGTTTTCTCATTTAAAAGACAGGTTAAACTACCTCCTGAAGCCACCGGCGAGGTCTTTACTATGTCTTTTATGGATCGTTTTAACAGGTTCTGGTTGTTTCAACTCTTCTAAAACCATGGAAGAGATGCAACCGTACGATGGTCCGCTCATGGAACTGGATAGTATGGAAACGATCTATAGCGATCATGCAGAAACAAGAGTGAGACTAAGGGCTAAAAAACAATTGGCCCTTCAGAATTCGAACCGTGAATTTCCGGAAGGTGTCTTTGTAGAATTCTACGACGGTCAGGTAGTCACTTCCACTCTTACCTCCAACTATGCGATGTACTACAAGGAGAGCGCCAAATACATGGTCTCTGGAAATGTAATTATTAAAAACCTGAAGGAACAGAAAACACTCAAAACAGAAGAGCTTTTCTGGCTTCCCAACGAAGAACGCATCTACGTAGAAAATGACAAACAGGTAATCATTACCACCAAAACAGGCGTACTTTATGGAAAGGGGCTTGAAGCCAAAGAAGATTTTTCCAGTTATAAAATTCTACATCCTACAGGCGAGGAACTATTACCTTAAAATTATCTATGAAACTTTTTGACACCTTGCTCTTTTCTTTTGCTATTTTAATGATGCTTATCGGGATTCACCAGGCTATGATGTTCGGATTTCATTCTGCCTACTGGTTATTCATGCTATGCCTCTCTGCTCTTTTATGGTACCAGATCCGGAAAAAGAACCAGTCGAAAGGAAAAGACGGAAAAAATGCCGCCTCCGGGAGCGAGGGCTCCGGAAGCCAGGTTAAAAAGAGAAAATACAAGATGTAAAATACTGAAAATCAACATAAAACAGACACTATTATTCCCTCCTTCTATTCCTTTTGTTTTTCATCTTTAATATAATTATTTTGCGGACCTTTTAATACAAAAAAAATGGCTTTAATTAATAAAATCAATGAAAAATCAGGCATCATCGCAGGGGTGATCGCCGGAGCACTTATTCTTTTCATGCTCGGAGGAGACATCCTCACCAATGGCTCTATTTTTAATATGGGCAAAGACCGAATAGGAAAAATCAACGGAGAGAATATCACGCTTCCCGAGTATCAATATGTGTTAAACCTGCAGGAAAGGGAATTTGAAATCCTCCGGGAACAATCTGTCGGAGAAAATGACCGTCCAGGCGTCGAATACCAGGCATGGAACGAACTAATTACTAAACTGGCCTATAACCCTCAATTCAATGCACTCGGCCTTACCGTTACTTCTGAAGAAGTGATCGACATGGTACAGGGCAAATTCATCCATCCTCAGATCATCAGTGCTTTTGGAGGAGATCAGGAATTCAACAAAGAAAATGTACTGAACTTTCTTCAGAATTTCGACAAAGTACAACCTACGATCCAGGAAAGATGGAGACTGATCGAGAAAAAATTACCGGAGATCAGAATCAGAGAAAAATATGTAAATCTTCTTAAGAAGACAGAATATGTTACTCAGGAAGAAGCCAAGAGAGCATATTCCGAGCAGAACGACAAAGCCGAAGTGAAATATGTATTTGTGCCATACAGTACCATTGAAGATTCAAGCGTTCAGGTAACTGATGCACAACTTGAATCTTACATCAGCAAAAACAAACAGAAATACAAAGTAGAAGCCGGCAAAACGATCGACTACGTTATTTTCAACTTCACACCTTCTGAAGAGGACAGTGCTGCGATTAAAACCGAAACTGCTGAACTAGCGGCAGGGTTCAAAACTACTGATAACGACACGTTGTATGTAGCCTCCAACTCAGAAGTTCCTTCTCTTCCTCAGTACATCGGAATGGGAGAACTACCGGAAGCATTAAAATCCTCCGGTACACTTGCCGTAGACTCTGTTTACGGACCGTTCCTGAGCAATAGCAGCTATTCACTCTACAAAGTATTAAAAGCCACAAACGATTCTATCTACTCGCTGAAAGCAAGCCATATTCTTTTCAGAATTGATGCGGACAAAGAAGCTGCTAAAAAACAAGCGAATGAAATCCTTGCCAAACTGAAAGCCGGAGCTTCTTTTGAAGAAATGGCCCGTCTGCATGGTACTGACGGTACAAAAGACAGAGGAGGAGACCTTGGCTGGTTTAGCAATAATGGCCAAATGGTAAAACAGTTTGAGGATGCCTGCTTTAAATTTAACGGAAAAGGGCTTCTGCCTGGTCTGGTAGAAACACAGTTTGGCTACCACATCATCAAGATCACAGAAGCCAAGACCAACAAAAAATACCTGATTGCCACTGTAGAGAAAGAAATTACTGCAATGGACGGAACAAAAGATATTTTATACGGCAAAGCATCTACGTTTGCAGCAGCTGTAAAAGATACTCAAACCTTTATAGAAGAGATCAAGAAAGATCCTACCCTGGAGCGTCGTACTTCTCCTAACACCGATAAAAGTGCCCGCTCTCTTACAGGACTGAGCAATGCCCGCGAAATAGTAAAATGGGCGTTCAACGAAGCAAAAGTCGGATCGGTTTCCCAAGTGTTCACTCTGGACAATCAATACGTCGTGGCGATCCTTGCGGGAGAGAGAAAAGAAGGTACGGCTTCTGTCAACGATGTAAGGTATGAAGTAACCCAGAAAGTAAAGAATGAGCTGAAAGGAGACAAGATCCTGGAAAAACTAGGACCTCTTACCGGAGATACCGAAAGCATTGGCACTACTTATGGCCCTCAGGCCATGAAAGGAACAGCTTCTGATGTAACCTTCTCTTCTTCGTCTGTAAATGTGATCGGCTATGATCCGGTTGCCTGTGGTAAAGTATTCGGCCTGAAACCAGGAGCCAAAACGACTGCCTTTAAAGGAGAAACCGGTGTTGTCATTCTTGAGCTTGTCAAAATACAACCTGCTCCTGAAGTAGCAGATTATAATCAGTTCAAGACACAAAAAGAAACGCAGCGTTCAGGAATGGATGAATCTAACATTGACGAAGCGATTAAAAAGCTGACCGACGTGACTGATAATCGCTATAAATTCTATTAACAGATCATAAAGGAACTTTCAAAGGCGTATGATTGTATGAACAGTCATACGCCTTTTATTTTACAGAAGATTATGGAATTACAATTTTACAAATATCAGGGTACCGGAAATGACTTTGTCATGGTAGATAACAGGTCCGGAGCTTTTGATGTCCGCAATACGGCATTGGTTGCTCAACTCTGCCACCGCAGATTCGGGATAGGAGCCGACGGATTCATCCTGCTGGAAAACGAACCGGGCTATGACTTTAAGATGGTCTATTTCAATTCGGATGGAAACCAGAGTTCGATGTGTGGCAACGGCGGCCGCTGCCTCGTACAGTTTGCCCATGACCTGGGAGTGATCGGGGACCGGACAAAATTTCTTGCTATCGACGGACCACACGATGCGTATCTTGAAAATGGACTGGTACATCTGAAAATGATAGATGTAGAACAGATCGAACATAATGGTGATCATTTTTATATGAACACAGGCTCTCCTCACTATGTAAAGGCGGTAGAAAATCTTCCGGATTTCCAGGTATTTGAAGAAGGGAAAAAAATCCGGAACAATGACCGGTTCAAAGAAAAAGGGACCAACGTCAATTTTACTGAAAAGAGAGGAGAAACGCTGCATGTACGCACCTATGAAAGAGGTGTGGAGGACGAAACCTACTCTTGCGGCACTGGAGTCACCGCAGCAGCCATTGCAGCTTCTTTTTCCGGGATGAACAGTCCCATTCAGATCCAGACCCTGGGAGGAGCACTTGCGATCTCCTTTAAGAAAACTTCTACCGGTTTTAATGAAGTATACCTGATTGGCCCAGCTCAACAGGTATTTAAAGGGACTGTTTCAATTTGATACTATTGTCTTGTATCTTATTCCGTGGCTGTCTCCTGACAAGTCACGGAATAAGATACAAGAACTTCCTTTCCCCGGAATCCGATCTCCTGTATTTTATTTTGAGATGATCTTTTGAAAACACCGTCATCTCTATTCCAAAAAACTCAACAAAGAAAAAAATTATAAAGGACAAAAAATAAGTCCGCCAGAATTTCCGGCGGACTTTATCCAATAGGTTTTTTACTACAGTGATTATTCGATGATCAGTTTCAGAGTGCTGGTATAAGTGCCATCTGATACATTCAAGAAGTAAACTCCTTTTTCAAGATCGATCAACGACATCTCTTTGGAAATATGTCTGAAAGAGAAATTTTCCGAAGATTGGTAAACCACTCTTCCCAAGGCATCCAGTAACCGGATATTGGTATAATCGCCCAATACCCCATTGGTTTGAAGAGTAAAGTTCCCATTGCTAGGATTCGGATGTACTGTAATACTTCCTTCTGAAGACGAGGCTACCAACGATATGATGAAGCTGGTCGTAGCTGAAGCATCAAAATCTTTTTCTACAATGCGGTAGTAAATGATCCCGTTTTTGGCCACAGGATCAGAGAAGGTATACTCCCTGATCGTGCTGGAGTTTCCGGCAGCTTTCACCGTACCAACTACGGACCAGTTTTCTCCGTCATAAGATCTTTGTACTTCAAAATAATCGCTGTTAAGCTCTGTTACCGTACTCCAATATAAGATATTGGTTCTTCCTTGATTTTCCCCGTGGAAATCAAGGAAATCTACCGGTAAGCAAGTATTCGTATTATCCGGAGCGGTCAACATAAATCGTCCGCAAGGATATCCATCAGTATAGGTGAAGCCCCAGTTAAGAGCAGGAGCTTTATGAGTAGTTTGCTGTATAGCTCCTGCGTCTGAATATCCTCTCATAACCACATGATCGCTAACAGGATCTGTATCGGAGTAAGGATAAACAGCAGCAGGTCCGCAGTTGTATACTCCTAACTGTCCGGAAGTGTTTACCACCACCCGTACCCAATACTTGGTCCCGGCACCAGAACCGGAAAGATCAATCCCTAAATTAGTAAGGGTTTTTAGTTCCCAAGGGGCAGGGTTGTTTATTCCGCTATTAGCTTCTGTAAAGCCAACCGTTCTGGTAAACAGCGGAGCACCGGAGGTATTAGGCCCATCTGTAAAAGTCGAATATTTATTAGGATCATTCGGCCATACCGTCACGGTCATAGTATAAGCTTCACCATCGTCATAATCGGATTGATAATATACATCCACCGTATTTAAGGTAATATTATCGTACACTACCAGCTGCTGATAGTCATTCTGACCATTTGCTTTTGCCGAAGGAGCACAAGGTTGTGTAGGTGTTCCTACATATGCTTCGTATACTCTTCTGTCTTCCACCCAGATCTCCCAGTTCGTTCCATTCAACGTAAGGTTTGATTTTTCTGTACAGAAAGGATTCACCGGTCCTTCTGTTGCATTCAAGGCCGTAGAAGATGTTTGGGTACTATACCAATCAAAAGCGTTGGGATCAATAGCTCCTGCAGAGGTGATCTCAAAACAAACCGTAGAAGCACAGGTTCCTGCGGCTCCTGTAGCCACCGGAGGCACACGGTCCACGATCTCCACAATATCTTCGCTCTCAGGACAAGGGCCACATCTGTCGGCTACATAAGCACGGGTATCCCTGATCACCACTCTGTAAAATTGAGGAACAGTTACCGTAATAGTCGCCCCAGCTCCTCCGGCATATGGCCTGTTGGCCGGCCCTATCAATGTCCACGGGCCTGCTGCCGTAGGACCAGAGTACCAGCTATATTCATAAGTATCTCCATTTGCTCCGGCCAGTAACACCTCCGAATCTCCCGCACACTTCAACCGATCAGCTCCCAGATAGGCGATAGGACAAGGCAACAAAGAACCTCCGCAAGCCATGGGAATATCGGTATTAGAATAAGCATATAACTGATCGGTGGTATTTCCTGCAATCCCCAGTTCTCCCAGACTGTTTTCACCCCACACATATACTCCTCCGGAGCTGGTCAGGGCAAAACTCCAGTAATCACCGTCGGATACTGCTACGATATTAGTAAGATCCGTAGTAGCCGAGGTCTTTACATATTGAGGACATCCGGAGCTGGTAGTAGTTCCTGTTCCTAACTGTCCGTTTGCATTGCTTCCGAAAGTGAGTACCCGTCCATCAGACATTAACACAATGGAGTGCTTTTGTCCAGCAGAGATCTCTATAGCCCCTGTAAGCCACGGACCGATCTTCCACTGCTCATGACCACAAGCAGTACCCGGCGCTACTACACGTGTAGCATACGGAACCGCACTACTTGTAGCTCCCCAACCTCGCTGTCCGGGGCCCCAGTCTCCTCCCCAGGACCATAGATTTCCATCTGCATCAATGGCCAGCCCATGCGTATCTCCTCCGGTAATTTTTACAATATTCTGAAGGTCGCCTCCAAGCGCATTCGTGGTATGATTCCAGGCTTGTACTCTTCTTGCGTAGTACTGATCCCCGGCAATCGTTCGTCCCAGATCCTGGTTGGTATTTCCTCCCCACGAGTATACATATCCGTCATTGGAGAGCGCATACCCACTGTAGTCAGTGCCTTCCACCATTTTAATATTGGTCAGGGGTGTACCAGGACCGGTGAGTACATAAGAAGGGGTATGAGGGCTACCGTCACCAGTCGAACCATTTCCAAGATCTCCGGAAGCATTGTTCCCCCATGCCAGAACTCTTCCTGTTCCTCCTTCTACGGCAAAAGATGTTCTGGTAGAAGCATTTATATAAACAATATTGGTCAGATAAGCACCTCCCTGTGCTCCTCCTACCACTCTCTGCATTTCAGAGTAAAAGCTGGATCCGTCGCTACCTCCTCCGGAGCAGCTCGCTCCGGCAGAGCCGTTTCCAATATTTCCATTTCCACAGTTTCCTCCCCAGGTCCACACCGAACCGTCACAGGCCAGTGCAATCCCCGTATTCCCGGACCCGGCATCCACCTGTTTCATTGTCAATGCATTTGACAAGGGAAGATAAACCGTCCTGGGTGTGGAAGAGGAGGCTTCCGGGTATCTTACATTGGAATTATCACGGCCCAGCTGCCCGGCACTGTTACTACCCCAGGCGTAAATCCTCCCATCACTGCATAAAGAGGCAGAGAAGTCATTCCCTCCTGAAATCTGAAGATTTTGAGCGCTCAAAGAACCAACCTGAGAGAAAATCGCTACCAAAAACAGCCTCGATAAAAAACCAATCCTTTTCATCATTTTATAATTTCAATAGTTTAACCACCAATCCTTCAATTGTCCTTTTTATACTTGTTTTATAACAAAAGTAACTAAAAAATGCCTAAAATTAACGTTTAAGACATAATTAACATATAAATATTCCTATTACAGAGAGTAATGAACCGAACAAAAAAAGACGAAGACAATGGTAGTAAAAAAACACTCCTTCACTCACAAAATGGTAATAGAATAAAAAAAAAGGCTTGTAAGCCTTTTGCATTAGTATTATGATGGTATAAGGAGAATCCTCTTAACAAAAGGTTATCTGGTCAAGTATATGCTTAAAAAAAAATTAAAAACTAGGTTAAAAATCGGTTACTGTACAGCAAGCCCAGGTTAAATTTCGCTTTTTTGATCTGTCCTTTCTCTTCCAGCCAGGATAAAAAATTGTTCCATTGAGGCTCATTCATCATGCCCCATTTTTGCTTTCCTGTCACATAGTATTCCTGTGAAGCTTTGACCGTTTGGCGAATCAATTCTTTATCAGGGAAGATGTCTCCTCCCTGTAGATGGAGAATTTCAGCCGATTTTTCGGGATTACCTGCTACCTCTGCATATGCCCGGGAAGTGACTTCAAAAAAACGCTTTACTAAAAAAGAATAATCGGCAATAAACTCCTGATGAGAGACCAGTAAGGTACAGGGACCGTAAGGGACCCCCGCCTCTTCAGGACTAAACAAATTGAATTCCAGTCCTTTCAATTTCGCTTCCACCACTTCTATATTCTTGAAAAGCCAGGCAAAATCTGCTTTCCCCTCAAACAGCAGCTTATAAATGTCCAGCTTCATAGGTGCTACAAAATTAGTATCCTCTCCTGCAAGCTGCTGAACGACGGCTTTTTCAAAAGGGAGCTCCAGTGCAGCATAAGTCTTTCCCTTCAGTTTTTTCAGTGAATCAATTCCCGATTGTTTTAACGCTCCGAAGGCACTTGGTGAACCCTGCAGGATAGCCGCAAGAGCAGTTAACTCTTTATAACCGTACTGATGCGAACGGATTACCATTTCACTGGGAGCAATCGCAAAGGCAACATGCTTCCGGAAAAGTTTCTCTATTGGAGGGACCTCATACTGATCGCTTTCCGGAGAGATCAGCTCCACTTCCAGGCCCGCTTCTTTGTACCAACCATTGAACTGTGCCAGATACAGGCCCGCATGTACTGCATTAGGCGTCCAATCCAAGGCAACTTTTATCTTCATCCTTCGAATATATATAAAAACCGGCAGTTATCAGAATTTCATATTCAGGGTCACAAAGAAATTCCTCGTGGCGGCAGGATAATACGCTGGGTAGGCCATTCTCGTAAGTCCTCCCGATCCGTCCTGCGCAAAGAAATGGTTAGGTGTACCTGCCGTGTAATAGTTCGCATTGGTAAAATTATTCAATTGAAAACTCAGCGTATGATCTCCTGTTTTAATGAGTCCATTCAGTTTCAGCGCCAGCCTGAGGTCTGCAAAAAAGAAGGCGGGAGTGGTAAGCTCCTCGTTATTCGTATTATCAAGATACATCTTACTCATATACTTACCGATCGCCTCGAGAGAGAGCCAGGAGAAAGGAGAAAGACGGATCCCCTGGTTCAGGGTAACCGCAGGCGTCAGCACAGGGATAGCATTCTGAATCGTGACGGCTTCAGTAGTATAGGTATTCTCTCCTGCACTGTCGTATACCGGAAGTTCCTGGGTATACGACCTGATACGGTTTGTACTGAAAGAAGAAGTATTCATCAACGCTACATATTTGTTGAGCTGCCAGAGCCAATCGAGTTCAATCCCCCTGCGGTAACTTTCCCCCACATTTTTACGGATCGAGTAGCCGAAATAATTCAATGCGCCTGTAGCAGCGATCTCATTCCGGAATTCCATCAGGAATATATTAGTGTTCAATCGTAGTTTTCCTGT
>CAYTGJ010000003.1:60455-71166 GCA_964437245.1 uncultured Chitinophagaceae bacterium | reverse complement strand
CCCGATCTCCAGATTATAAACGGTTTCCGGTTTTACATCACTCTGGCGAACATCAAAATTTGCACGATCATCTCCCAGGTAATCCATCCTTGTCGGTTCCCGGGTGGTCTTTCCTCCGCTTACATAAAAATTGGTACGGGACGTAACAGAATACCGCATTCCTACCTTAGGATTCAAGAATAACCAATTCATATTTTCGACGTTGAAAGTATCCCGGTAGATTTCTTTGTCCTGTGCCTTGTATTGAAAAGCGGCATAACGTACCTGGGCATCTCCGAACAACAATAATTTTTCTGTCAAATCCACCTGGAGCTTCAGGAAAGAACTGAACTCCTGCTTATACCCTGTATTGAAATACGCTTCGTGTTCGGTGCCGATACCGGCAGGAAGATTCTGTGCCCATTTTACCTGCATATAATGATCAGACTGGAACATGTTGCCATGCACACCAAAATTCATCTTTACTCTTTCACCTTTATAATTAAGATAAGCCATTGCCCCATAATAGAATTGATTCAACTTATAACTGGCCAATACATCGGTAGAAGTATTGACAGAATCACGATCTGGCATGTTGAGATAGCTGTAACCAAAGCCTGGGAACAACAGATCAAAATAACCGTCTCCCTTTACAAAATATACGGAGCTGGCCACGTTCATTCTTTTATTGAACTCATAGGTGTATTGGATCTGATGAAAGGTCTGGCGAAACTTATCTTTGTTTTCACTCCCGAGCGGATTATATGTTCTGTTTGTATCCAGGATGGATTTGTCGGTGGCCACATAGGCAAGTGTAGAATTAGCGAGTCCTCCAAAAGAATTTATTTTCAATAATGATTTTTTCCCGAAATAAGCGCCACTCACAAAATAGCTGTTCACATTAGAAGAAGAATGATCACGGTAACCATCTGTTCCCACATTCGAGATCTTTCCATAGAAAGCCACTTTGTCCAAAAGTCTTCCGGTCTGAAATTCTGCGGCCAGCCTACGCGATACGAAGGACCCATACCCGGAAGAAAAACCAAACGAAGGTTTATCCGCAAGATCCTTGCTTACCATATTCACTGCTCCTCCATAAGAGGCTGCTCCATTGGTAGACGTTCCTACCCCGCGCTGGATCTGTATGCTTTTAAGACTGGTGGCGATATCGGCAAAGTTGTTAAAATAATACCCCTGCATTTCCGGATCATTGACCGGAATTCCATTGATCGTCATGTTGATCCTTGTCTGATCTATTCCACGTAATCTGAAGTAAGAATATCCTATTCCGTTACCTGTTTCCGAATACATATTCACCGAAGGAGCATTGTTGATCAGAGCAGGAATATCGTGTCCATAATATTTTTCCTGAATTTCTTTCTGCGAAAGATTGTACTGCGTGACCGGAGTCTGGCTGCTGGCACGGATCGCTGTCACAACAATCTCTTCGCTGACTCTCTCCACAGGATCCACTTCAAAAGTAAGGTTCAGAGCCTGGTCAGTCACCTCTACCAACTGCTCAAAAGGTGCGTAACCCAGCGCTTCAATTTTTATGGTGTAAGTCCCGGGCGCAATTTCTCCAAGATCAAATTTTCCCTCCTGGCCGGTCACACTGATTTTATTCTTTTCTACCAGGCGTACGGTAGCGCCTTCAATTGGTTCATGATTTCTGGAATCGGTCAGAGTTCCTGTAACCGAAAAATTAAGTAATTGAGTAACGAGTAAAATGAAATTAAGCATTTCCTTATTGATTTTTGTAAAACAAAACAATCCGGAATATTTCCCGATTGCCAACATACATCAATAGGTGAGAAATGTACACAGACCTGATTTGTCCTGAGGAGAGGACAACCTACATAATAGTCTGCTCAAAACAGAGCCTTTTCCCTTCGCAGTCATTACACTGATCAGGTTCAGAGGGTATGATCTCAGTCCCGGCGATACTGCCAGACACCCCTAAAGATTTCGTAAAAGTAAAAAGAAAATACGTCCGCTTAAAGTGTTTCTGTCACTTTTTCAACTTTAAACAAATACTTCGTGCAGGCGGAGATATGAAACTCTACGATATCTCCTTCTTCGAATTTCTCATAGGTTTCTTTATCTACCACAAAAATATTCCCGTCCATGTTAAACTGGTACTTATTCTCTTTGTTCTTAAAGGTTTTATTCGATAGTACCCCTGTATATACTTTTTTCTCCTTCTTCAAAAGGTCGAGGAAATAGGTTCTGTTAGAATAAAAGAAAAGCAACAAATAGGCAAAGGTAAAAAGAAGCATTACTACAAAAGGAGTAAGCTCAATATTATCCGGCAGTACACGGGCAGATATAAAATAAGTAGCCACTGCAATGATCCCGAAGGCTACCAGATACCCAATAAAACTGTTCTTTTTAAAATTGATCAGTTCTTTAAGTTCCTCATTATTCAAGCTTAAATATTTCATACAGGTTAGGACTCAGCGTATTCGAAAGGTTATATTATTGTGTATTTTAAAACTGGTGGTGAAATCATGTAATTTTCTGAAAACAAAACTAATACATTTAATTCTATGAAAAAAACCGTTCTTAGAAAGATCCAACAAATTCTTTTTATAGAGAAACGGTAACTGTAAAAGTCCAAATTAATATTCAATAGGTGATTTATCTACCCCTTCTACTCCTAAAATTCCTTCGTTTTGTGCAAAAAACCTCCTGTTGTTATGATCTATACGTAATACTTCTTGTAATGGTTCATAGTCTGCCCCTTCTTCAAGATCATGTCAGGATACAAGATACCTGATCCAAGATATCCGATGCAGAATTCCGGAGAATAAGGCCAGGCAAATATCCAGCCCGTCCGGAACAGCGTTTTGTTACGGGGTAATAGGAATAGTAGTAAAAAATTTCCGGGGTCAATTCTAAAACTTTTAGCGGCTTCTCCCGGTTATTGTAAAAATAAGCTATTTTTGAATATGGCTACTTGTGGATATTTATGCCCTGTATGTGAAGGAAAAGGATTTGAGGACGATGGCACCAATTGTCATTGGTGCAGCCCGGTCAAAACGTCTGATCCTTCTCCCTCCCTCTCTTCTGATCTGGAGGAATGGATCGAGAAAGTTCACCAGGGTCCCTGTTGCAGTGACCGGCCTGAAGACGAATAAAACAAATAGCCGGGAGATGATAAAATCACTCAAAAATTTAAGAGGCAAGATGCTGATCCAGGATCTTTTTTTGAGAGAGAATGCTTCTACAATCCTTTCCCGGTGATTAATTCCTTTCCTCACTTTCATATCCGAAATCTACTCTCAGATTACCTCCCAAAGCAGCGGCTACCGCCAGCTTGTCACAGAATTCATTCTCAGGATGTCCTGCATGTCCCCGGATCCAGGTAAACCGTACTTTATGTTTCTTGTAGATGTAGATAAAACGCCTCCAGAGATCTTCGTTTTTTTTATCTTTAAAATTCTTTTTCTCCCAATCCCATATCCAGCCTTTTTCGACCGAGTCCACCACATACTTTGAATCCGAATATACCATTACTTCACGACCTGGTTCCTTCAGGGTCTCCAGTCCGACAATAACGGCGAGGAGTTCCATCCGGTTGTTCGTCGTTTTCCGGTATCCCTCACTCATTTCCTTACGGTGTTGTTTATAGGTAAGCACCACTCCATACCCTCCCGGTCCCGGATTACCGCGCGAAGCGCCATCGGTAAATATATTGATCACTGAATTATTCATAAATTAAACTCCGGTATTCAGCATTTCCCATACGAGATCGGCTTCATACCCTTTAGAGATCACATATTGCGCGATCTTGTATTTTCTTTTGTACTCATTACTTTCCTGTTCTTTTGCCGACCTTTTTTCAATCAGCTCACGAAGCCTGGCGAGGTATTCTTTTTCAGGAATTTCTTTCATCGCCTGCCGGATACAATATTCGGAAATATTTTTCTGTTTAAGTCCCTCCTGTATTTTTTTTCTTCCCCAACTTTTAATCCTGAATTTTCCTCCGGCATACGTCCTGGCAAATCTTTCTTCGTTAATAAAATTTTCCCCGATTAACCTTACGATTAAAGCTTCTACCGAATCCTTCTGTAAGCCATACCCGTATAACTTATCACGAACTTCCTGCTGAGTCCTTTCCTGATAAGCACAAAATGCACTTATTTTCATAAGTATCTCTTTATCAGTATAAGATTTTTCTTTTTTAGGTAAGTTCATTTTATTACATTTACGCAACTAAAGTATAATTTAATTGAGAAATAAAAAGGCATTACTGATTCTTTTTCTTGCCAACGGTCTGTCAGGTTTTGCGCAAGGTGTTACCATGCTCAGTATTCCCTGGTACTTTGCCAGTCAGAACTTATCTCCCCTTTTCAATATCTTTTATGCTTTGGTAACGCTGGGGTCTCTTTTCTGGGGACTGTACGCCGGTGCGCTGGTCGACGGGTTTAACCGGAAAGATGTTTTTCTCGGTACTAATTTCATCGAAGGGCTTATTGTACTTTCCATAGCCTCTCTTGGTTTTAAAGAATTTGCCTCTCCCGAACTTCAGGACCATGCACTCCCTACAGCCCTGATCGTAATGGTATTTGCCACCACATTTTTCGGTTATATCATTCACTATCCTAACCTGTATGCTTTTGCACAGGAGATCTCCGATCCGAAAGATTATACCAAGGTCACTTCCTACATCGAGATCGTAGGTCAGTCTACCGCCGTTGCATCTGCTGCTCTTGGAGTATTCCTCCTTGAAGGAGTCGACTCTATTGAAACGCTTCCTTTTGTGGGAACTTTTGCTCTAAAAATAGAAAAATGGGAACTTCATGAAATTTTCCTGCTGGATGGTATCAGCTATATACTCTCCTTCATTATGATTATTTTCATAAAGTATAAACCTGTTAAAAACCTTGCCCAGTTTGACGAAGGAGATCTTAAAGACCGCCTGAAGTCAGGGTACGACTTCCTTATTCAGCACAAACTGGTCACCGTCTTCGGGGTGTGTTCTTACTCCATTTTCATCGTATTATTGGTAGAACGTTTTGGGTTGCTACCGATCTATGTCAAGAATAATCTACAAGCAGGAGGAGACGTACTGAGTTTCTCAGAAGTGATGTATGCTTCGGGCTCCCTGCTGGCCGGTTTTATGGTTGGTGGTTTTCTCAGTAAGATGCCTATCCCGAAATCGATCATTATTTTCATCGTCTTTACCTCTGCGGGCTTCTTTATCAGTGCGCTGATCGATGAAAACAGCCTCTTTTACGTTGTATCATTCCTCTTCGGGATCGCCAATGCCGGATCAAGAATATTCCGTATCTCCTACTTATTCATGCTCGTTCCCAACGAACTGACCGGAAGGGTAAACAGTATGTTCAATGTGATCACCACAGTATTCCGGCTTGCCTTTATCCTTGCCTTCAGTTTACCTTTCTTTGCAAGGGAATCCAATATCACCATAGCCTATGCTATACTGGGCTTTTTCACCCTCTCTGCCGGCGTGATACTGATCATTTTATACAAAAAGCTATTGGCTCTTACCGAAGGTCTGTCAGATATCGAACAAGCTCCTCATTAATCTTTCATCCATGCCATGATCCAGACCGGAGCGATAGCCGAAATCATGAAAGCGGAAGTTCTTTCGTTTCAGAAAGACATTCCTGTTCATTACATTCTTCTTGACAGCAGAAAAACCGTATCCCCTGCCGACTCGATTTTTTTTGCCATCAAAGGAGTCCGGCACGATGGTCATTTATATCTTGCTTCTTTGTACGAAAAAGGAGTCCGGTGCTTTGTAGTGGAAAAAGAGGCAAAAATTAATGCCACCCTCTATCCCGGAGCCAATATATGGCAGGTTCCTCAATCGGTCCCTGCCTTGCAAAAACTTGCCGCATTTCATCGTCATCAATATTCCATACCGGTCATTGCCATCACAGGAAGCAATGGAAAAACCATTGTAAAAGAATGGCTGGCGCAGTTACTTCAGCAGGATTTCCGGATAGCCAAAAATCCAAAGAGCTATAATTCGCAAATCGGTGTTCCCCTTTCTGTATGGGAAATCAACAAGCTCCATACTCTCGGTATATTCGAGGCAGGGATTTCGCTTCCCAACGAAATGGCCCAACTGGAAGCCGTGATACAACCAACCATAGGAATCTTCACAAACATAGGACCTGCCCACGACGAAGGATTCAAAAATACCAGGGAGAAGATCGCCGAAAAATTAAACCTCTTTCTACATACAGACATCGTCTTTTACAGAAAAGATCATGCGGAAGTGCATCTTGCCATTTCAGAACTCCGTAAAAAAAGATTCTGCTGGTCTACCCAAGGGCCTGCAGATGTGCAAATTCTGAAAATAGCCAAACAAAGTACAGAAAGCAAAATAACCCTTCTCTTCTCAAACGAGCTGTTGCATCTTCTGCTCCCTTTTACAGATGATGCTTCTATAGAAAACATATTGCATTGTATCTGTGTTCTCCTGTACTTCAAAACAGAACCGGCTAAAATACAGGAACGGCTCAACTTCCTCCTTCCTGTGGCTATGCGACTGGAGCTGAAAGAGGGGATCAACAACAGCTACATCATCGACGACAGCTATAGCAATGATCTTTCCGGTCTGACAATGGCTGTCAACTTCCTGGATCAGCAGAAACAACGTACAAAAAAAACAGTTATTCTTTCCGATGTGCTGGAATCCGGAATCGAAGACCATAAACTATACCAACAGATTTCAGACCTTCTGCACGAAAAAAAGATCTCACGGATCATCGGGATCGGAGAAAAGATCTCACGTCATCAGCATACCTTTTCCGGGCTAAATGCATCTTTCTATTCTTCTACAGATGAATTTCTGGACAATATTGCTCTATCCTCTTTTTCCAATGAGCTCATTCTACTAAAAGGAGCACGGATCTTTGCATTTGAAAAGATTGCCCGGACACTACAGCAGAAAGTACACGGTACTATTCTTGAGATCAACCTGGATGCATTGGCTCATAACCTCAACTACTATCGATCACTGCTCAAACCAGGAACAAAGATCATGGTGATGGTAAAGGCTTTTGCCTACGGAAGCGGTAGTTTTGAAGTGGCCAACCTGCTGCAATACCATCGTGCCGACTACCTTGCTGTAGCATATGCCGACGAAGGAGTGGCCTTGAGAAATAACGGCATCACGCTGCCGATCATGGTCATGAATTCCTCCTATCAGACCTTTGACAAAATCGTAAAACATAAACTTGAACCTGAGATTTACAGTTTCAAAATTCTTGAAGAGTTTCTTCAATACCTGCGGGAACGTAATACTACCTCCGTCATTCATCTTAAGCTTGACACGGGAATGCACCGCCTGGGCTTTGAAGAAAAGGATCTGGATGCTTTGCTGCTCAAGCTCTCCGAACTGTCGATCGTCAAAATTGCCAGTATCTTTACGCACCTGGCTGCTGCTGACGAAGCAGTGCACAATTCCTTTACCCACTCACAACTGCAAAAATTTGAGCGGATGGCCAACCAGATCGAAAACGCACTGGGGTACAAACCGCTCCTGCACGCAGTCAACTCTGCCGGGATACTCAGGTTCCCGGAAGCACACATGAATATGGTCCGGCTGGGAATTGGCTTATATGGAGTAGAGGCAAACGGACTCCGCCAACACGAACTTCAAACCGTGGGAACGTTGAAAACGATCATTTCACAAATAAAACAGGTAGCCAAAGGAGAAAGCATCGGCTACAGCAGAAAAGGGGTTGCTGAAAACCCTACCACGATTGCCACCATTGCGATCGGTTACGCCGACGGATATGACAGAGGATTCGGCAATGGCCGGGGGAAAGTGCTAATCAACGGAGTTCTTTGCCCTATCATAGGAAATGTATGCATGGACATGTGCATGGTAGACGTCACCGGAATTGAAGCATCCGAGGGAGATGAAGTGATCGTTTTCGGGCAAACTCCTTCTATCCTTGATCTTTCCAAAGAGATCGGCACCATTCCTTATGAATTACTGACGGGCATAGGGGAGCGTGTAAAACGAGTCTTCTATACCGAATAAAGAACATATACTGTTTTCCCCGGATCGTTGTGCAACTAATCTTTAAAAGTCACTGTTCATAATCATAGAATAATTTCACTTTTACCAATCCAAAAACAAAATAGAACTATGAAATTACTTTCCTGTACGTTGCTCTGCGGAGCATTATTGTTCGGCTGTCAGACCAACCCGGTGACCGGAAGAAAATCACTTAGTATTATTCCCGCCAGCGAAATGCAGTCGATGAGTTATTCCGAATATAAAACTTTCCTTTCTTCAAACAAGTTGTCTGCCAATGCGGAACAAACAGCGATGGTCACACGTGTAGGAACGCGTATTCAAAAAGCTGTAGAAACGTACATGGCAGAGAAGGGGAGTCAAAAAGAGCTGGATGGTTTTAAATGGGAATTTAACCTGGTAGACGATCCTGCTGTCAATGCCTGGTGTATGCCGGGAGGAAAAGTAGTGGTATATACAGGTATTATGCCGGTCGTGCAAAATGAAACAGGACTGGCCGTAGTACTGGGACATGAGATCGCCCATGCTATTGCCAATCACGGGGGAGAACGAATGAGCCAGGGAATCGTCCAGCAAATGGGTGGGGTAGCCCTCAACGTTGCGCTGTCCAGCAAACCGGAAGAAACCAAGGCCTTGTTTTCTCAAGCATACAATACGGGAACAGAAGTAGGAATACTCCTTCCCTACAGCCGGTTGAACGAATCGGAGGCGGACCATATGGGACTTATTTTCATGGCGCTTGCAGGATATAATCCGGACGAAGCCGCTGAATTCTGGACCAGGATGAAAAACGCATCCTCCGGTAAAACAACTCCGGTCCTTTTATCCACCCACCCTTCTGACGACAAGCGGATCAGCGATATCAGAAAATGGCTTCCTGAAATAAAACAAAAATACTACAAGCCACAGCAATAATCGCCCTTAAAAAAAGTACCGCCGGGAAACAAGTCTCCCGGCGGTACTTTTTTATTTTATCCCTGGTATCAAAGGTCTTTCAGATCGTTACTCGTTTGGCTATAAAGCCAGCAAACAGAGCGGTGAAACTAACCAGTGCTGAAATTAAATAGTCACGATAATATCATCTCCGTTTCCTTTGATCCCATCAGCACCCGGAGAGAGAAGCTGAAATCCTGCTCCGTTTTTCACAATAGAATATTCGATCCTGCCTCCCCATGAATCCAGCAGCCATTCCCTTTTTAGGGGATCATTACCGATAAGCGCTGAAAGATCAGCAGGATAATAGCCCAATTCACTTTTATACCTGGCAATCGACTGCGTCATCCGCTGCATTTGCTTTTCAGTTACCGTTTGTCGCGAGTATTTGGTATAACCAAGTACCAATGCCACAAACAACAGGTTTACAACAATCACCGAACCCACTGCCACTTTAAAGTATTTTCGGATCCCCAGCATGAGCTCTTTCCATATCTTCCCAAGAGTCGTCAAAAAACCATTGCCAGGCGAAGCTGTTTCGGAATTTTCTCCCAACTGAGAAGCCCGGATCGCAAAATACCCGATAAATGCCAGAAGTCCCAGGGGGATTGCGATTCTGAATACAGCCCAAAGAAGCGGTCTGTATATCCACCATAAAAAAGGGAACGTAACGGCAAGCAGAACAACTAATATGCCTAAGATCAACCAGTCTGTAGTTTTCAACGGATCCGGTTTATTGGCGGGTAAACGGTCATTAGCGTCGATCATAAGTTTTGGATAAGATGATTTTCCGGCGACTAAAATACAATATTAACGGGGGATTTAAAACGGATACGGATTTAATATTCTCCTTCAATCCCTTTCAGTTCTAACATAATTATGTATTTTTGCTATTACTAAAACTTAAATTCCAATAGATTATGAAAAAGTTATTTTTAAACCTGATCATACTTATCTCAGCAGCTTCCTTAAGCTCCTGCGGCTACAACAGCATGGTAGAAAAACAAGAAGCTGTAGAAGGACAATGGGCCCAGGTACAGAATGTTTACCAAAGAAGAATGGACCTTATCCCAAACCTGGTTGAAACAGTAAAAGGAGTGGCCAATTTTGAAAAAGGAACACTGGAAGCCGTAGTACAGGCAAGAGCAGAAGCTACCAAAACTACCATCAACGCCAATGACCTTACTCCTGAAAAAGTGGCTCAATTCCAGAAAGCCCAGGAAGGACTGACCGGAGCTCTTTCAAAATTCATGAGCATCGTAGAGAATTATCCTGACCTGAAGGCCAGTCAGAATTTTTCCGAATTGCAGGCACAACTGGAGGGTACAGAAAACAGGATCACTGTAGAACGGATGAAATTCAACGAATCTGTAAAGGATTACAATACCTATATCCGTAAATTCCCAAATAACATGACTGCGGGAATGTTCGGATTTGAGAAAAAAGGTTATTTCGAAGCTTCGGCCGGGGCAGACAAAGCTCCTTCTGTAAAATTCTAATTCAATGGCAATACACCTCTTTAACGACGCTCAGCAAAAAGCCATCGTAACTTCGATCAAGGAAGCAGAGCTGAATACTTCCGGAGAGATACAGGTCCATATTGAAAATACCTGTAAAAAAGAAGTAATGGACAGAGCCACAGAAGTTTTTGCATCGCTTAACATGCACAAAACAAAGCTTCGTAATGGCGTGCTGTTTTACCTTGCGGTGAAAGATAAAAAGTTTGCGATCCTGGGAGATGCCGGAATCAATTCGGTTGTTCCTGCTGAGTTCTGG
>CAYTGJ010000003.1:45181-60445 GCA_964437245.1 uncultured Chitinophagaceae bacterium | reverse complement strand
CTGGGAATCTATTAAAAACAATATGCAACTGCAATTCCGGCAGGGTAACTTCACCGAAGGACTCTGCGACGGGATCCGTAAGGCGGGAGACGAACTGAAAAGCCATTTCCCTTATCAGTCAGACGATGTCAATGAGCTCCCGGATGACATTTCGTTCTCAAATAATTAATAACTAAAACGGAGGGGGAGACCATCCACTCCCCCTCCTTTTAATTTATCGTGATCAAAAAAAGAATTTTATTACTCTTTCTGTTCCTGGTTGCCACCGCAGGAATCTTTGCACAGGACATACCGAAAAAGCCTTCCCCTATGCGTATGGTGAATGACCTGGCCGGTATTCTTGGTAGCGAGACCTCCTCACTGGAAGCTAAACTGAGAGCTTACAATGATTCCACGTCCACTCAGATCGTAGTGGTGACCGTAGATAGTCTCAACGGTTATGATGTGGCTGATTTTTCTTACCGCCTTGCCACAAGCTGGGGAATCGGTCAGAAAGATAAGGACAACGGTCTGCTTATTCTTGTTGCACCCAACGAGCGGAAAATGCGCATTGAGGTGGGATACGGACTGGAAGCTTTCGTCCCGGATGCCAAATCCAAATGGATCATAAACACGATCATGAAACCATCCTTTAAGGAGGGCAATTATGCCGAAGGGATCAACAATGCAGTCGATGCGATCATCGACGAGACTTCGGACGCCTACACCCGCGACGGATCGGAAACCGATACGGCAGAAGAGGAAGACAGTTGGGTAGGCTGGTTTTTTATCATGCTGATCGTTTTGTATTTCATCTTTAACCGAAAATCAGGTTCTGCTACCCGGTATACTTCAGGGGGCTGGTTTGGCGGAGGAGGCTGGTTCGATGGCGGTTCCTCCGGAGGAGACTTCGGTGGTGGAGATTTTGGCGGCGGCGGCGCCAGCGGAGACTGGTAATTTTAATAAAATCACTAATCTTAAAAATAAATGTTGGTACGTTTCTTTTTACTGGTATTTTCTGTTTTTCTATCCTTGCCGGTGTTTGCTCAAAAGCAGGCCAGCATTCCGGACAGACCTGAACCCAAACGCTTCGTAAACGACCTGGCAGGTCTTTTGGACGAACCTAAAAGAACAGAAGCTCTGGAATACAAACTCCAGAAGTTTAAAGATTCTCTGAAGGTAGAGGTCACTGTCATCACTATAAAATCCCTTAAAAATACTGAAGTGGTAAACTTCACCCGTCAACTGGCGGAAAAATGGGGAGACGATTATACTAAAGAAAACGGAATCTTTATTTTATTCGATTACGAAGACCGTGGATATGCTATCATTCCGGGAACTAATCTTCAGGATGAATTCACCCCGACCATTCTAAAAAAAATCGAGGCACACTATATGGTGCCTCATTTCAAAAAGAAAGAATTTCACGAAGGGTTTAACCTCGCCACCGATGCAATTGCCAACCACATTACCGGGAAACTTACCGACGAAGAATTAAAAACCGATGATCAGTACAATATTTACCTGATTACCCTGGGAATTTTTGTCTTCTTTCTGATCCTATTCCCTCTATACCAATACTCGCAATTCAAGAAGCAACATTTTGGCACGAAAAAAATAGGATTCATTTCTGCCTTTATGCTGATGAACCACTTCAGACCGTCCCACAGCCGTTTTGAAGATTTCAAGAAAGGGACCGGACCATTTTCTGTTTCAGGATCAAAAGTAACCAGCTTTGGCGGAGGCGCCGGAGGAAGCTGGGGAGGATGGTAGCGCGATACACGTATGATCTTTGTTAAACTTTTCAAACAACAGGATTGGGTATTTGCAGTTCCCTGTATAATGCTTTTCTCCCTCATCCATCTGACCGATCATTCTCTGGCAGTCAGTCTTGTGCTTGCCACCGGTTTTCTCATTTGTTACAGCCTCAAGTTTGCCCGGAAATATAACAACCAACTCATTGATCAGGTAAAGATCATTTTCTATTTTATTTATCTTACCTTCTATATTCTCTATCCCCGTGATTCCGGTGTGAGAAGTTCTCTTGAGACAACGCTTCTGATCTTTCTTTTTATACTGTATATTATCTCCCTGCTTCTCTTTTATAAGAAAGAACACAAATAGAGCAATCCGCTAACGGGTCTTGATAATCTTCGTACTGCTCCGGTCCTGGTCTGTAGTGATCGTGCAGATATATGCTCCTGCCGGCAACAGGTTTCCGATCTCCGTATATTTTTTGACAGGAATTTTCTCGCTGAACCATAGTAAGCCCGCCAGATCTCTGATCTCCACTTCTGCTATTTTAGTATCGTCTGTTCCCGTATAAGCGATCGTAAACGATTCTGCAAACGGGTTCGGACTGATCACAAATTCGTACGTCTCTTCTCTTTGCACCCGGATCATTTTACTCCAGGAGGAAGTTCCATCCACATCGTATTGCCGTATACGATAATAAAGGGTTTCAACCCCCTGAATACGGTCCAGATACTGGTACTCCAGGATACGCTCCGAATTTCCAGCTCCTGCCACCTCCGCCACGGATACAAACTGTTTTCCATCCGTAGACCGTTGCAGTTCAAAATATTTATTATCCGTTTCCGAACTCGTTTTCCAATTTAATAAAATCCCCTCCCGGTTCGTGCTCCCGCTAAAATCAACAAAGTTCACCGGCATCGGACATGGACTCCCCGGAGGAGTCCAGCTTCCCCAGGTAGCACCCATATACTGATAAATACAGTCCAGCAAGGAATAGCAAGCAGGAGGAGAACCTGCACATAAATTATCCTGCGTCAGTTCCCAGATAAACACCCCTTCCATACCATTGGCCCGGATATAATCGATCTTAGCACGCATGTTGGGGCATCCGCTTCCTCCATTAGCCCAGTAACCCGGATCATTGTACCGTGTCCCCACATTTCCGATCGTATTGAAATCCACAAAACCATTGCCGTAAAATCCTACTCCCATATTGATCTTCGAAGCAGGCAGCGAAGGGAAAGCAGCCCTCCAATCGTTAAATGACTTTACCATCAGATCATAATGCTGGTGACTGGAAAAAGAACACGGAGGACTCCCTATTTCTCCGTCATAAGCCATGATGTTTATAAAATCCAGCAACGGGATTACGGCTCCGTTGATGTATTCATTGTGTGCCAGGCCCCAGCAGACACGCGGACTGGTCACATCCGTATACCCTCCTCCTACCGCAATACTAAGTTCATACGGTCTGCAATGCGCCAGCTTTAACGAATCCATTTTCACCCGCATGGTGGTAAGCATATTCAGATGACTGTTTCTCGCCGAAACCGTATACGGAAATTCCCAATCCAGGTCCCATCCGTCAAGGTCGTTGTTTACCATGAATGAAATGATATTGTTGCAAAACCGGTTACAGATGCTGGGATTATTGCCAATATATTCAAGTCTTGCAGACAGGCCTCCATCACCGCCCGGCGCTCCTCCTGTAACCAGGATGATCTTAATGTCCGGATTTGCCGCTTTGGCTTTGCTGACCACATCGTTGAAATAAGAAGTCGTAAACCAGGAAAATCCATCGTTGATCCACAAGTCGCCATTACTTTCCCCCCAATTGGTCTGCACCGGGTTTAAAGAGAAATAGAGTAAATGGGTGAGTTTGGCATACTGAATATTGGAAGCATTGGCCGCGGAATAGTTATAATTCGGGAAATACCCGATGATGCGCTGAGCATATCCTTTTTCTGCCATGCTCATCATCAAAACCATGATCCATACAATTCTCAAGGTATTAGCAACGATTGGAAAACCTGTCTTCTTTTTCATAATACTCTTTTAGTTAGATACCCTCCTGCCGGGTTTTAGACATACTATTCTGATATAATCATTAAGTAAACAACTTCCCCTTAGCCTCCAAGAATATTGTTTTGAATATCCCCTCCGGAGTCTTTTTTAGCCATGATTTTAACTAAAAGTGATCGCTTTAATATCAAAAACAAGACTGAAAAACAGCACAATACATTTTTATAGTTGTTTTTGATTACAAAAGCAGCCTCGCATCCTGTTTTTTCGTTTAAAAAATTATCGCATCTGAACAAGAATTGCTATTTTCTATACATGAGAAATCCCGGTCAACATATTAAACCAAAAATATTTGATTATAAGGATTTTATATTCTTATTCGCCATATTCTGCTGTTTTCTACCCATTCACCCCTGTTTCCCGGAAAAAATAGTAGAGATCACCGATTTTAAAGAAGACTACGTACTCTCAGGGGAATACCTTGATGTATTAGAAGACCGGCATAAAAAATATACTATTAAAGAGATCAGCGAACCGGATTTCAACGGTTTTATCCAAAACAGTATTCCGGAACGGTTCAATAAAAATCCAGGTTCTGCTTACTGGCTGAAATTCCGTGTACGAAATGCGTCCAATACCTCCAAACGCTTTTTGCTGGAAAGCTACTCTCCTCACTCTAATCATATTGAAGTATACATTCCCAGGGGTCCGGACCAGTACATCAGGCAGGAAGGAGGAGAAGATTTTAAATTTGACCAGAGAACCTATGCCACCAAAAACCTTATTTTCGATCTCCCTCTTCAGCCATCGAACGAAGTCACTACCTTTTATATAAGGATCCTGTCCCAGAATTACAGCAACTTTGATTTCAGGATCAAAACGGTGAACTATTTTCTCTTTTATATCACCAATGAGTATTATTTCCTTGGGATATACTACGGGATCCTGGTCATCATGGCCCTCTACAACCTGCTAGTCTACTTCTCCGGCAAAGAAACGGTCTATCTTTATTATGTTTTCTATGTGTTAAGCAGTGCCGTACTAACCATGACCGACGACGGACTAGGGTTTCAATATTTATGGCCCGATGCTCCTTCTCTCAGCAAACCGATGGGCTACACGATCGCTCCTCTCCTCCTGATGATCTCTTTTGTCTTATACGCTTCCGGTTTTCTGAATTTAAAAAAACGTTTTCCTTCTCTCTGGAAAACACTCTACTTCACTACAGGAGTCTATCTTATTTATTTTGCGCTGTCGATCCTTATCACCGGACATGCACTGCCGATTCTTTACACCATTCCTTTTCTGACCACTTATACAATTGCCTGGATCTGCTATGCAAAAGGCTACAAGGCTTCCCGCTTCTTCATACTGGGATATACGTTCATCATGCTCAGTATTGTCATTATCCAGATGAGGGCAGAGCATATCCTTCAAGGAAATTTTTTCACGGTATACAGTTTCAACATCGGACTGATCCTGGAGGTGGTAATATTTTCGTTTGCACTTTCGGACAGGATCCGGATCTTCAAAAAAGAAAAAGAACAAACCCAGAAACTTATCATTGAAACACTCAACATTCACCAGGAACTGCAGCAAAAAGTAAACCGTGAACTGGAAGAAAAAGTAGCACTCCGGACAAACGAGCTGAGTGCAAAAAATCAGGAGTTGGAAGAAGTGAATGCCAAGCTTCATGAGCTCAACAATAAGATCAACACGATCAATGCACAGCTTGATTACGACAACTGGCATCTGAAGAAAGACCTGAAAAACGATCTTCAGTCCCGGATCCTCGAAACGGAAGTTCCTTTTGAAGAATTTGTAAAAATATTCCCGGACGATCTTTCCTGTATGAAATACCTGGCCGAGCAAAAATGGCAGCGTTTTTACCGCTGCAGAAAATGCGGCAATTTAAAATATACTAACTCTCCGGATCAAACCAAACGGAAATGTACTGTCTGCGGTTTTGTAGAATCTTCTACGGCATACACTTTATTTCATGGGGTACGGTTTCCGCTAAACAAAGCTTTTTACCTTACCTATCTTTTTTATAAAAAAGGGAATCGCCGAAACCTGTCGGACCTCTCCGATATGCTTAACATCCGAAGGAATACCTGCGGAAAATTCCGGGAAAAGGTCAACGAAAGCCGGGAGCTGTTTTTTCTTAAACATAAGAATAAAAATATTGAGACCTGGGAAGAGTTGATCACCTTATCACCTCCGGGCATCAACAAAATATAACATTTCTGATTTTCGAAAAGACCAGTCCGCGGCTTGTCCCCTGACAAGACACTCAGCCTCTCAGGGGACAGACATCTCCCACAACTTATCGGAGAGCAAGCCCTGTATCCTTGTCAACCCTATAGTAACCCAACGCTTCTGTAATTTGCTCCTGCCTATTTTGAAAACATCTGCAGAACCTCTATTTTGGAACCAATCTCTATTCAAAAAACGTTTTCATGGCATGCGCAAAATCATTTTAATACTACTCGTGATCCTATCCATGTCAACAGGATATGCACAGATTAAACCTCTACAGCCAGGAAACATCGTAGCGTTCAAGATAAAGAATGCAGGAATGAAAGTAGACGGCAGTTTTTCATCTCTGAAAGGGACCATTCTTTTTGACCCGGGAAAACCCTCCACTGCTTCTTTTGAGATTATTATCGATGCCCGTACGATTGCTACCGGGATCAATGGCCGGGATAATCACTTACGAAAGCAAGAGTATTTCGACACAGAACAGTATCCTGAAATACGGTTCAAGTCCAAAAAAACAGAAGCTACCAAAACAGGTTTTATTGTCACCGGTGATCTGTTTGTAAAAGGGACAACCAAAGAGATCAACATCCCGTTTTCCTATACCGAGAACGAAAAAGGAGGAATCTTTTCTGCCACTTTCACTCTTAACCGGTTAGACTTCGGAGTAGGAAGTTCCAGTTGGGTCTTATCCGATGATGTCACGGTTCTCTTAAACATTAACGTACTAGCACAGTGACCGGGGATTACCAATCATCCCTTTGCTTTTTTGAACCCGTAAATACACTTTTTATTATCATTTCAAAACGAAATAGTTAGGCAGGATATAAATAAAAAGAAATTCATCCCTCCGGGCATCCGATTTTATTGCTAAATTGTAGGATTATGTTGGTGCGTGTTATAGTCATTCTTTTTCTCTTGCTCCCAGGAATAGTGTTTGCACAAGCCCCGGATTCTGTTTATGCTACTCCAAAAGACACATCCAGAAATTTAAAAGTAAAAATACTTCCCAACGGTTACTACAGGCCTGAAACACGTATCGCCCTGGGAACCTTTCTCCTCCTTACCTTCAAAGGCAAGAATACCGATACTACTGCACGGTGGTCATTTTTCAAATCCACTCTTATGGTCACCCAAAATAAGCAGATTGCACTTGAAAATGACTGGCAGATCTTTTTTAAAAAAGATAAATACGCTGCATACGGACTCCTGGATGTCACCAAATTCCCTGAATTGTTTTTTGGCATAGGGAACGACACCCATAAAGACAGTACCGAGATGAACGGGCTTTCCAGGATCTCTCATACTTCGCTGATCGTACAAAAGACCCATGGAAATATCTTCCTTGGAATCAATCTTAACACACAGTATTTATTTGGGAGAGAAAACACCTACCTCAACCGTTATGCTCATGTAAACGGTGCACGAGGTTATTTTGTAAACGGCATAGGACCCTCATTCATTTTCGATACCCGTGACAATGTACTCAATACGTTTAAAGGCTGGTACAACGAGGTAAGCCTTACGGTCCATCACAAATTCACCTTAAGTGAATACAACTATACTAACCTGGTGATCAACCCGCGTCATTTCCAACCGATCCTTCGAAAAATGTCCTGGGCCAAAAACTGGACCTGGGCCAATGAAGTATACCTGAATTTCAATACAGGAGATGTTCCCTTCCGTTCCAACCCGATGCTCGGAGGATTTCGTTTTTTGAGAGGATATTATACCGGACGTTTCCGCGATAAGAACATGGTCTTTTACCAAACCGAATTAAGAATACCTATCTATTGGCGTATTGGCGTAGTAGCCTTTGCAGGAGTAGGACAGGTAGCCCCGGACCTGAAAAGTTTTTCCATGCCGGGAATGAAAGTGACGGCAGGAGGAGGACTCCGGTTTATGCTTTCCCGGAGAGAGAATGCTAATGTCCGGATCGATTACGGATTTACAAATGAGGGCGGAGGATTTTATCTGGTCTTTGGAGAATCTTTTTAATGTAGTACAAGCATTCCCACTCCCCCCAATAGCTCCAGCATTCTTTTTCTCTTCCTTATATTCAGGTATACAACATTGATCATGGTTTTCCTGCGTAGCCGGAAAACAGAGTAATGCTTTATGTGCTGACGGGTCAGCATCGTCTCTCCCGGTCCCAGATACGCAAGCATGGCTTTATTTTTTCTTCGCTGCATCGCCACTATTCCATCAATTGTAAAAATTTCCATAAACATTGCCAGGACACTAACTGTCCATAGCCTCTGTAACGTCTTTGGCTCCGTATAGTTTCAACCAGGATCTTATTCTCTGAAACAGGCATGTAAGGAAATCCATTTTAAAATACGGCCGTGTTCTGAGCGAACTAAAAAAAATGATCTGAATCACTCTAAAAACATATTCATCCATGTTTCGTCCATTGTGCAGCGCTGGGTCATGAAACCATGATTCCGGCATAACTACTCACAGGACAAGGGGTTGTATTTTCACAAAGTCCCATCGCTACTTCAGTCTTCCTAAATACCAACATGCAAGATATAGGAATCATTTACAACGATCGGGAAGACCTTTAGTGAGCTTCCAGCCAGTTTTCTCCTACACCCAACCCGATCTCCATGGGAACACCTATCTCAAGAGCCGTTTTCATATACTCTTCTACTTTTGCTTTCATCAGGTTCAACTCATCGATATGAACATCAAACACCAATTCATCATGCACCTGCATGACCATTTGAGAACGCAGTTTTTCCTGCTTCATCCACCGGTGAATGTTGATCATAGCGATCTTGATCATGTCTGCAGCACTTCCCTGAATAGGAGCATTAATGGCATTTCGTTCGGCATATCCTCTCAACGTAGCATTGCCGGATGTAATATCCGGGAGATACCTTCTTCTCCCCATGATGGTCTCTACATATCCCATCTCTCTTGCATGGTTGACCACTTCATCCATATACGTCTTGATAGAAGGGAACTGTTCGAAATAAGAATCAATGATCTCTGCGGCTTCTTTCCTGGGGATATCAAGTCTTTGTGAGAGTCCGAATGCAGAGATCCCGTAGATGATTCCGAAATTCACCATCTTGGATTTTCGCCGCATGTCTGCTGTTACCTCCTCCAGTGCTACTCCAAACACTTTGCTGGCTGTAGTAGCATGAATATCTATCCCGTTCCTGAAAGCATTGGTCATATTCTCCTCTTTACTGAAAGCAGCCATGATGCGAAGTTCAATCTGGGAATAATCCGCCGAGAGAATCAGATGACTTTCATCTTTTCGGATAAACGCTTTTCGGATCTCCTTCCCTCTGTCGGTACGGATCGGAATATTCTGCAAGTTCGGATTGGTGGAGCTGAGTCTTCCAGTGGCGGCCACCGCCTGGTTATAGGAAGTATGCACCCTCTGGTCTACTTTGCTGATCAATGTCGGCAAGGTATCTACGTAGGTAGACTTGAGCTTCTGCAGCTCCCGGAAATCCAGTATGTCCGCTGCGATCTTATGCTCGTAGGCAAGTCGGCTTAAGATCTCTTCCCCCGTAGCATATTGACCTGTTTTGGTTTTTTTTGCTTTAGGATCCAGTTTCAGTTTTTCGAAAAGTACATCTCCAAGTTGTTTCGGAGAGGCAATGTTAAAATGAACCCCTGCCTGCTCATAAATATTTTTTTCAATGGCCTGTGCAGCCGAAGAAAGTTCTCCTGAAAACTCTTTCAGCACCTCCGGATCTATTTTCACTCCGGCATGTTCCATATCGGCGAGCACATCTATCAGCGGGTTTTCCACCTCCTCAAAAAGTTTTTCCAATTGATGTTGTTTCAAAACAGGAGCAAAAATAGTTTTAAGCTGATAGGTAACATCCGCATCTTCTCCGGCATATTCCGAGATTTTTTCCAGCGCCACATCCCGCATATTCCCTTGCGTACCACTCTTCTTCCCAATAAGGCCTTCAATCGAAACAGGAGAATAGTTCAGATACGTTTCCGCAAGAATATCCATCCCATGACGCTTATCCGGTTCGATCAGATAATGCGCCAGCATAGTATCAAATATTTTTCCTTTTACTTCTATCCCATATTTTTTCAGCACCAGGATATCATACTTAAGGTTCTGACCGATCTTCATAACAGAAGGATCTTCCAGTACGTCCTTAAATTCATTGACAATGCGTTGAGCTTCTTCTCTGTCTGCTGGTACCGGCACATAATATGCTTCTCCTTTGTAATAAGAAAATGCAAGTCCTACCAACTCTGCCCCGATCGCTTCGAGACTGGTGGTTTCCGTATCAAAACAAAATTCTTCCTGCTGTTTCAGATAATAGACAAGACTTTTGCGAAGATCCGGAGTATCTATAATATGATAATCATGCAGCACCGTATGAATGGTATCAAAATTCCGGGAGACAAATTCTTCTTCGGTATCATCCTCTACCACAGATTCCGTAGAGCCTCCAAAAAGGGACATCTGCGACTGATCGGTTTTCTTAGATGACCTGGACGATGTTTTAGGGGCAGCCACAGGACCTTCATCCGCATACTCTTCTCCTATAATACGTTTTTTCATGTTCCTGAACTCCAGTTCATCGAACAGGGCTGCAAGTTTTTCTTTATCAGGTCCTGTATACAAAAGTTCTTCTTCGGTATACGTAATCGGGACATCGCAATGGATCGTGGCCAGCTCTTTGGACATTAGTCCCTGCTGTGCAAAGTTGATCACGTTTTCCTTTTGCTTTCCTTTCAGCTTATCAGTATTCGCGATCAGGTTTTCTACCGATCCATACTCTGCTATAAGCTTCTGGGCTGTTTTTTCACCTATACCGGGAATACCTGGAATATTGTCCACGCTGTCTCCCATCAACCCCAGAATATCGATTACCTGTTCTACTCTGGCTACACCGAATTTTTCAAGTACTCTGGCTACATCGTAGGTCTCATACCCCGTACCGATATAAGAAGGTTTATACAAAAAAACATTTTCGTTGACAAGCTGACAGTAATCTTTATCCATCGTCATCAGGTATACCTTGTATCCCTCTGCCGAAGCTCTCTTCGAAATCGTTCCGGCAATATCGTCGGCTTCGTACCCCGGAAGTTCCAGTACAGGAATATTAAAGCACTTCAGCATTTTTTTGACTAAAGGAATCGCTACCGTAATGTCTTCCGGCTGCTCCTGGCGGTTGGCCTTATATTCTGCATAACTATCATGACGAAAAGTACTCTCTGGCGTATCAAAAGCCACAGCAATATGCGTAGGTTTTTCTTTGGAGATCACTTCCCAGAGACTATTGGTAAATCCAAATACTGCCGAAGTATTTAAACCGGAAGAAGTGATGCGTGGACTTTTACTGAAGGCAAAATGGGCTCTGTATATAAGTGCCATGGCATCCAGCACAAATAGTTTTTTTGAAGTACTCATGGGGATAAAGATAGTATTTTTTAACCGAACTTCTGAACGACCGGTAGCAGGGAAATAGTTAAAAGAAGATAAAAATACAGAACACAAAACGAAGAAAACAAGAGAGGGAGTATTCCACAGAAATCGTTCTGTCGAGTACTCCCTCCGTATTACACAAAGCAGGCAAACTACCCTGTCATTATTTTGAGATCATTACCCGGCTTACGGTAGTCGTCTGATCTTCAAAGACCACTTTCAGACAATATACTCCTGCCGGAAAATCCTGAATATGCATCGTAGTCTGACTGGTACTCGCCAATTCTTTTCCCTGACCGTTCAGCAATACCATTTGCCCTATTGATTTTTCTGTTTGCACTTCCAGCATGGTGGTAGCCGGATTAGGGAAAATGGCTACCTTCATCCCCGCAGCTTCAAGGACACCGGTCACCGGCTCCGGCTCCTCTTCAGTCACAAAAGTAGCGGTATATACCTCCCGGCCGGTTTCTTCCATGTCTGCGATAAAATACAAATCATCTCCATTCACAATCAACTCATTCGGGGAAGCATCCTCATTGCCAGGAAATGCCTCTGCCATGACACATTCCAGTTCAGTTCCGTCATAACGGAAAAGCTCTTCTCCCTGCCCGGTACAATATGCGGCCATATATAAATAGCTGGAACTGGCCGCTATGTCATAGGCATAGATTGAATAAGAACCATACTTTACCACTACCACCTCTGTACCTGTCGGCGTACCATCGGTGACATACAACCGGTTGTTATAAGTATTCAAATCATACGCCACAAAATACATCTTATTATTGAACAGGGTAAAGGAGTGAGGTCGTCTGAAATCCTCCGGTGAGTGCAACGCAATAGTACCAGCTTCCGTACCATCGCTGACCCATAGTACCCGGTCGTTATTAGAATTTCCTTCGTCCTCTACCCCCATAAAATAAAACTTATTATTCCAGGCGACAGCACTTCTGCTACGCTCATAGTCTATAAACGAAACCATATTAAACTCTTTTACTTTAGTCGTCCCTGACGAAGTGCCATCGGTCACCCATAAATAATTACAGCAGTCCGTTCCTGATTCCGTGTAAAAGAAATAGACTTTATTCCCCACCTGCGTCATGACCGTTTGCTGGGAAACACCGCTTCCATCGTAAAGATCAGCGATCTCTGTTGTTCCGGCAGTAGTCCCGTCCGAACGGTACAATTTTAACTCATCCCCTGAACCGGTGGCATAGAAAATTAGCGTATTGTCATCTGTTTTGCTGATATCAGAAATACTGTACTTTAAGCCAAAGTTTAACACATACGAGACGGTACCCGTCGCCAGGTCTATCTTGGCAAGTTCGTACATGTTGCCACCTGGGTGCGCATGCGTAAAGAACAAACCACTGGAGATCACCTCTAATCCTATTACCCTGGTAGACGAAACATATAATTCCTCAGTTCCGGACAACGTACCATCCGTCACGATGATCTTATATTCCGTATCGTCCGAATTGACAATAAAGACCAGTCTTCCATCAGACAATTCCCGGAAATCATAAAAAGTAGGTCCATAGTCATCGTCCCGAAGAGGCACCTGCATAATCTGGTCAGCATTCCCGTTGGCATCAATCACCACAAGCATCGTTGCGCCTTCACCCACCGGCAGATTTTCCGTGGTGTCGTACCGTACCAGTACTTTTGTCCCCAGTTTGGCTAAAAAACCGTCATAAGACAACTGCTTAAAAGTACTGGCTGAACTCCCGTTAAAATCTCTGACCAGGTCGAATTGGGCATAAGAAGAAATACCAGCCATCATTGCCAGTACGATCGTAAAAAAAACTTTCATAAATAAGTTATTCAATTTTAGGTTAAAAGATAAAATAATGCTGGAGTTGCAAAACTAATGAACATTTTCCGATCAGGCGCTTTTCACAGGATGAATTTTTCCATAATGCCAGCAAATCTCAGTCAAGGGGCATTCATGGCATTTAGGATTGCGGGCCACACAAATATAACGTCCGTGGAGGATGAGCCAATGGTGCGCCACATGAACGTACTCACTGGGAATGTATTTCATCAGTTGTTTTTCTACTGCCAGCGGAGTATTGGCCGTTTGAGTGACCAACCCAAGTCTTTTCGATACCCTGAACACGTGTGTATCGACTGCCATCGCCGGCTGGTTAAAAATAACCGAGCTGATCACATTGGCAGTTTTTCTTCCTACTCCGGGCATTTTCTGAAGGTCCTCTACATCGCCGGGGACTTCTCCTTTAAATTCGTTGATCAGAATATTGGCCATCCCGACCAGGTGTTTGGCCTTATTATTAGGGAAGGAAATACTCCTGATATAGTCAAAGACTTCTTCTACAGATGCCTGGGCAAGATCATAAGGAGTAGGGAAACGCTGAAATAAGGCAGGTGTGGTAAGGTTCACCCTTTTATCAGTACATTGGGCACTCAGGATCACCGCCACCAGCAATTCATAGGGATTGGAATAATGTAGCTCGGTCTGGGCATCCGGAGCATGCTCCTTGAAATAATTAATAAACCGTTCAAAACGTTCTTTTTTCTGCATAAGGTTCCTGTTCGGAAACCCAAAAATACATAAGAAAACGATTACAGACTACAAAAACTCCCCTGGCCGGCAAAACTCAGCGGATGAAAATGAAAACAAAAACAGAATATCCCGGATTAATGCTAACACGACTCGGTTTCCTGGCTGGTCCCCCGACCAGAAAGACAATGAGAGTCAATAAATCTTAACACCAACCCCGAAAAATCTACAAAAAAAATCCGGCCACGAATACAACTAGAAATATTCATGGACGGACTTAAATTAATTAATCAACCCTAATAGCGGGACATAAACGACGCTGAATAATTCAGGATAGCGTCGGTTGTTTTTGGTCTTGGCTGAAACGCTAAAGCATCCAGCGACTGTTTGATATCTTCGAATTCGTCCCTTTCTTCTGAAAGCAGCGAATTCAGGATACATTCTATCTGGAAATCCTCCTGTGAACTTTCACTTGTCTCTTTGTAAACATTAAGGATGATTTCATTCTCGGTAGTAGTTTTTATCATAGGCTATTGACTCTTTTTGCAGTTGTTTCCTGAGGTTGATCAGGGCATAACGCATTCTGCCAAGGGCAGTGTTTATGCTTACTCCCGTCTCTTCAGCAATTTCCTGGAAACTCATATCCGCATAATGCCTCATAAGGACCACTTCTCGCTGAACTTCAGGAAGTGCCTGAATCGTTCTCTTTAATAACGCATGAGTATCGCCTTTTATTTTAAGCGATTCAATAGATTCTTCTGAAAAATTTACAGAGTTATAAACCGCCGGAACTTCCTCAATATCACTGTGTGGATACCGTTTATCCTTCCGGAAACTGTCGATCGCCATATTCCGGGCAATTCTGCATACCCACTGCACGAATTTTCCCTCATTATTGTATTCTCCTGCCTTCAGCTTGCGGATAACCTTAAAAAAGGTGTCCTGCAAAAGATCTTCCGCATGATCACGGTCTTTCACGATCAGGAAAATAGTAGTTAAAACTTTGGATTTGTGCCTTTTAAGGAGAACTGCGAAAGCATTCTCATTGCCTTTAACGTATAGCGACACCAGTTCAGCATCGCTCATCTTGTTAATCATCATAAATTCTCTAGTTTTGGTTAACGTAGAGTTTTATCTCATAGGCAATTATCGCTTTTTTAGTGTTACGTGAATACATCAAATATACTACCAAAATATATATTTCACAATAAAATATGTATTTTGTACCACACTTTATGTAATATATTATACTACAATACGGCATGGAGGGTTTCAAAGATTAATGTTTATTTCCTTGGAAAGGTAACCCTCG
>CAYTGJ010000003.1:6109-45171 GCA_964437245.1 uncultured Chitinophagaceae bacterium | reverse complement strand
AAACAACTTTAAAATGTCGCGGATCAATTTCAAGATACAAGATACCAGATTGCAGAGAATATGTTTTTGAGGAGCAATACCAATAATTCTGTCACAATTTCATAAACTCCTGTAGCTATCTTGAATCGTGTATCCGGAGATCCTCATTTTAAATAACTTTACTACTCTGTAACTTCCCGCAGAACCATAATGCTTTCTGCTATGTTATAATTCGCTTCGGCAAAGTTTTAAAAACTTCTGGAGCAGCTATTAATTTTATGTAACTTTACTCTTTATAATAATTTTCAGTCAGTATGTCGTTGATTCAGGAACAAGTAGAAAAAAAGCAGGCGATCGATGAACTAGATCCGAAACAATACATCGTCATTAAAGGGGCAAGGGTCAACAATCTAAAAAATCTTAATGTTGCCATCCCCCGAAACAAACTGGTCGTCATTACAGGACTTTCCGGCTCCGGAAAATCATCGCTGGCCTTTGATACACTTTTTGCCGAAGGACAACGCATGTACGTAGAAAGTCTCAGTTCATATGCAAGGCAATTTCTTGGCCGGATGCAAAAGCCGGAAGTGGATTATATAAAAGGTGTTTCCCCCGCCATTGCCATCGAACAAAAAGTTACTTCTAAAAATCCACGTTCTACCGTAGGGACCACTACTGAGATATACGATTACCTGAAACTTCTCTTTGCCCGTATCGGCCACACCTATTCTCCTGTCTCAGGAAGGAAAGTAAAGAAAGATACTGTCACAGACGTGGTAAACTATCTCTATACTTTCGAAGAAGGAGACCGGATCCTGATATCCACTCCTCTGAAGACAAAGGAAAACAGAAAAAAAGATGAAGAGTTAAAAGTGCTTTTGCAAAAAGGGTTTACCAGGATCATTGCCAACGACACCACTTTGTTCATTGAAGAAATACTGGAAAAACCCGCAGAGCTAAAAAAACTGAAAGACATTTACATCCTCATCGACCGGAATGTGCTGAACAAACAAGAGGAGGAAGCGCGGTTCCGTCTCTCGGATTCGGTACAGACCGCTTTTTTTGAGGGAGAAGGTGAATGTATCATCGAAGTAGTCGGAAAAAATAAAAAATCTTTCTCCGATCGTTTTGAGCTGGACGGGATCGTATTTGAAGAACCGTCTGCTAACTTTTTCAGTTTCAATAATCCTTATGGAGCCTGTAAACGCTGCGAAGGCTTCGGTTCTGTACTAGGCATTGACGAAGACCTGGTCATCCCGAACAAAAACCTTTCTGTTTTTGAAGGAGCCATCGCTCCCTGGAGAGGAGAAAAAATGCAGGAATGGGCCAAACCTCTTATAAAAAACGGGATCAAATTTGACTTCCCCATTCACCGCTCCTACCAAGAACTCACACAGGCAGAAAAAGAACTGCTCTGGACAGGAAACAAATATTTTGAAGGGCTTGACAGCTTTTTCAAATACCTCGAAACACAATCCCATAAGATCCAGTACCGTGTGATGCTTTCCCGGTACCGTGGCCGTACTTCCTGCCCGGATTGCCGTGGCTCAAGACTTCGCAAAGATGCGTCCTATGTTAAAATCAATGACCGTTCCATCACCGACCTGGTGCTGACACCGATCAGCGATGCACTTGTTTTTTTCAATTCTCTGGACCTGAATGACTATGAACGTAAAATAGCCCAGCGAATTCTCACAGAGATCACCAACAGGCTTAGTTATATGGATAAAGTAGGGTTAGGATACCTCACCCTGAACCGTCTTACCTCCACGCTTTCCGGAGGAGAATACCAAAGAATCAAGCTGGCCACTTCTCTCGGAAGTGCCCTGGTAGGCTCCATGTACATTCTGGATGAACCAAGTATAGGGTTACATCCCAGAGATACCCAGAAACTAATTGATGTCCTGCTGATGCTCCGCGACATGGGCAATACGGTAGTAGTGGTAGAGCATGAAGAAGAAGTGATGCGCGCCGCCGACCAGGTCATCGACATAGGACCGGATGCAGGAAGCCACGGAGGAGAACTGATCTTCCAGTTGAACGCTGCAGAAATCACTGCCCAAAAATCCTTACCGCCGGATTCGAAGATACTTCAATCTCACACGTACCGCTATCTCAATAATATTGACACGATCGCCATTCCGAAAGTACGCCGGAACTGGGCGGAGTATATAGAAGTAAAAGGTTGCCGCGAAAACAACCTTAAAAATGTAGAGGTGAAATTCCCGCTGGGAGTCATGACAGTAGTGAGCGGAGTAAGCGGTTCCGGTAAATCCACACTGGTAAAGAAGATCCTCGCTCCTGCACTGATGAAACATCTGGGAATGGTCGGTGATTTTACCGGCCGGTTTGACAGCATCGAAGGAAATATCCAACGGATCACGCAGGTGGAATACATCGATCAGAACCCGATCGGAAAATCATCCCGGTCTAACCCGGTCACCTATGTAAAAGCTTATGATGTCATAAGGGATCTGTACGCTGACCAACCTATTTCCAAAACCCGGGGGTATAAACCAGGACATTTTTCGTTCAACGTAGACGGAGGCCGGTGTGAGGTATGCCAGGGAGAAGGTGAGATCACTGTAGAAATGCAGTTCATGGCCGATATACGACTGAAATGCGAAGCTTGTCAGGGAAAACGGTTCAAACAAGAATTACTTGAAGTAAAATACAAGGAGAAAGCCATCAACGAGATCCTCGATATGACCATCGAAGACAGTATCGAATTCTTTAAAGACAAGCCAAAAATCGTAGAAAAGCTAAAACCACTGAACGATGTAGGACTGGGCTATGTCCGCCTCGGGCAATCTTCCAGTTCGCTCTCCGGAGGCGAAGCACAGAGAGTAAAGCTTGCATCGTTCCTGAACAAGACACCGTCTTCTTCTAAAGAACAGCTCCTGTTTATCTTTGATGAACCTACTACCGGCTTGCATTTCCATGACATCAAAAAATTACTGGCTGCCATCAACGCTTTGGTAGAACAAGGTAACAGTGTGATCATCATAGAGCACAATATGGAAATGATCAAAAATGCGGACTGGATCATTGACATGGGACCGGAAGGAGGCGACAAGGGAGGGTATGTTTCTTTTGAAGGAACTCCCGAACAGATGGTGAAGATGAAAGATAATAACTATACTGCTTCTTTCTTAAAGGAAAAAATCGTATCTTGATCTATAGATAATTTTACAGATTGAGAGTTTGCGGCCTGTCTTTTCTTCTTATTTTTTTATCCAATTATTGCCTGGCAGGCGATACATTATCGCTTTCTCCTGCCTCCGGAGAATATACCCTTGCCGGTAACACTATCTCGATATACGAAGATCACTCAGGTATACGTACGCTGGAAGAGATCCTGAGCCCTTCTGTCCAGCAGGAATTCCGAAACGGCAGTAACAGGTCTCCTTATTCTTCCCGGAAAGAATCCGCTTACTGGATACGGTTTACCTTGCACAACCCTGAGCATATTCCTTTCAGTCCTGTGCTTGAGTTCTACGACATTAAAACCGATCTTATACAGCTATACCTTCCAGAAGGAAATACCTATACCAAAAAAGAATCGGGAGATAAGTTTCCCTTCCGCCAGAGAGAATACCAGCACATCAATTTTGTATTCGACCTTCACGCCGTTCCCGCAGGCTACAGCACCTATTATCTCCGGTTAAAATCCGAACACACGATCTACCTGTATGCCATGCTTCGCTCACATCAGCGCTTTGTGGAATATGCCACCCATGAATATTTTTTCCTGACCATCTTTTATGGCATCATTCTCGCCATGTTTGTTTATAACCTGTTTCTATACATCTCCTTACGGGACAAGGTATACCTCTACTATCTTCTGTACGTCATCAGCATCGGGCTTTACTCTCTCGACAGGGATGGGATGGGCTATCAGTTTATATGGCCCTATGCACCTTCTTTAAATCTGTTCATGGAAGATTTTTCGCTCACCTGCATGGTGGTATTTGCCTTGCTATATGCGAAGAAATTCATCAATACCGAAAAACGGATACCACTCCTGGATAAGATCATCAACATTACCATTATCCTCCGGATTTCCTATTTCATCTGCTGGATCCTCTTTGGATACAAACTGGTAAACGGCATTTACCTGGATATTATCACTTTATTTGTTCCTTACTTATCAGGCTTTATTTCCTTCCGGAAAGGATTTGTTCCGGCCAGGTATTACCTGCTCGGATATACCATGTTGTTCATCGGTCTGCTGATCACCAGCATGGAATCCATTGATGTTATTCCCGGCAGTGTATTTACTTTTTATGCCATGCATATTGCGGTCGTGCTTCAGATGCTGATTCTTACGTTTGCACTTTCCGACAAGGTCCGGGTCCTGATCAACGACAACAACCTTGCCCAGCAACGCATCATCCAGGAACTGACCGAAAAAGAACTGTTGAAAGATCAGCTCAACAAAGAGCTTGAGCAAAAAGTAGACGAACGTACCAGGGAGTTGCAATACCGCATCGAACAGCTCGATAATTTTGTATACCGCGCTTCCCACGACATCAAAGGGCCTCTCCGGTCGCTCATAGGCCTGAGTATGCTCGGCGCAAAAGAAACACGGGACGAACGGATGCTGGAATATTTTGAGCACTCGTACAAAACCTCTCAGCGACTGGATAATATCCTGGAGACGCTCCTTGACATGACAAGGTCCAGACAAACTCTTCTGACCTATACACCGATCAATTTCGAAAACATTGTTCACGAAATCGTCTATACTTTCCGTCTGCAGGAAAAATTCAAACACTTCAAAACGACGACCTCTTTTTCCCTGTCAGAAGATTTTTCTTCCGATGAATATCTCATTTATTCCATCTTCCAGAATCTGACCGAAAATGCACTGACCTTTCAGACTCATACCGATCAGTCCTTTCTTTCTATTTCGGTCGAAACGAACGGAAACGGTGTCAAAATTGTTTTTGCCGATAATGGCCGGGGCATTCCGAAAGAACAGCTTTCAAAGATCTTTGATATGTTCATCAAAATAGACGGAACCTCCAAGGGAAGCGGCCTGGGACTGTTTATTGTAAAACAATATATAGAAATACTAAACGGGACAATTCAGGTAGAAAGTGAGCCAGGGAAAGGCACCACCTTTACTATCTTCATCCCCAACCCCCAGTTAGATCATGGAAAACAATAAAATAATCGAAGTATTCAAAGCACAACTCGGAAAAGAATTTGAAAACAACCCTTCCCGTTATGGGGCATGGCTGAAAGGGATTTTACGGGAAGTAGAACCGGGACAGCTCACCGCAGAATTTACCGTCCGGAAGGAAATGACCAATGCCATCGGGACACTTCACGGAGGAGTGATCGCCGGGATCCTGGACGATATGATGGGAGCAACCGTTGTCTCTCTTGGCAACAAACATTTCTTTACTACCGTCAATCTGACGGTCGATTATTTTTATCCCGGAAAAGAGAACGATGTCCTGACTGCCAAAGCTTTTATGGTCAAAAAAGGCAATCAGATACAGCATGTACAATGCGAACTATGGAACCTTTCTCTGAATAAGATGATCGCCAAGGGGAATTCCAATCTTCTTAAAATTGATGTGGAAGTAAACCGATAAATACAAAGACGTCTTCTTTTGTTTTTGTTCTCAGGATTTTACCGTAAATTTTGAACTGATTTATCATTACCCTCATGAAGAAGCATCACTACGACCTCTCCTTTCTTGACGAACTTGCCAAGCTAAATCCGGAACAAAAGTCGGCGGTAGAACACATTGAGGGACCCGTTCTCGTCATTGCAGGACCCGGAACCGGAAAAACACAGATTCTCTCGGCCCGCATCGGGAAGATCCTTTCCGACACCGATACACAACCGCATAACATTCTTTGTCTTACCTATACAGATGCCGGTACCGTGGCGATGCGCAAGCGTCTGCTCAGGTTCATCGGCCCGGATGCTTATAGGGTCAACATATTTACCTTTCATGCCTTCTGCAACCAGGTAATACAGGAAAACCTGGATCTCTTCGGTATCCGCGGCCTACAGGCGATCTCCGACCTGGAGAAAGCTCAGTTATTTGAAAAACTGATCGATGGTTTCGGCCCCAGACACATTCTGAAAAGATTTTCAGGCGATGTCTATTATGAAATCGGAAAATTAAAAGCGCTCTTCTCTACGATGAAACGGGAAGGCTGGTCCTCTGATTTCATCTCCCGGAAAATTGACGAATACCTCCTGGAAATTCCTACCCGGGAAGAATACATTTACAAAAAAGCTAATTCTAAAACAGGAATCAAAGCCGGTGATCTGAAACAAAAAGCCATTGACGACGAAACCGACCGGATGGAAAGACTCCGGGCTGCGGCCAGAGAATTTGACAATTTTGAGACCATCATGCGCAAAGCCGGCCGGTACGACTACGACGACATGATCATCTGGGTACTGGACGCTTTTCGTGCCAATCCCTCCCTGCTGGCCAATTACCAGGAACGTTTCCTGTACATTCTTGTAGACGAATACCAGGATACCAACGGTGCCCAGAACCAGATCGTAAACCTGCTGGCTTCTTACTGGTCCAATCCCAATGTGTTTGTAGTAGGCGACGACGATCAATCTATCTATCGCTTCCAGGGAGCAAACATGAGCAACATTCTCGATTTTAACGATCGTTATTCCGACAACATTAAAATCGTTTTGCTAAAACAAAATTACCGGTCTACCCAACCGATCCTGGACGCTTCTAAAACACTGATCGAATACAATAAAGAACGGCTTATCAATAAACTGCCCGGCCTTGACAAAAACCTGAAGGCCGGTAATAAGGACCTGGCCGAAAGCCTGATCATTCCACAGGTAACGGAATACTACAACGTGCTGCACGAAGAACTGGCAGTATTGAAAAAAATACAGGAACTGCATGCTTCCGGAGAAGAGCTGAACGAGATTGCCGTCATCTACCGGAATCATAAACAGGTAGACAACATTGTAAAGCTATTGCAGCAAAACAATATACCGCTTAATATAAAACGAAAGGTCAATATTCTTTCGCTTCCTCTTATCCAGAACCTGATCAAACTGCTCCGGTACATCAAAGAAGAAACCGACCGGCCCGACAGTGCAGAACCCTTGCTATACGAGATCATGCACATCGATTTCTTCGGGATCAGTCACCAGGATGCCAATGCGATTGCCCGTGCCTGCTACGGAAGAGACAACCCTGAAGGAACCCGGAATTCCTGGAGGCTGCTCATGCAAAGCAACGAACGAATGTTCCGGTTAGGTCTTCAAAACGCCAAAGCCATCACCGCACTGGAGCAAAACCTGGAACACTGGATAAAAGGCTCCGTCAACCTGACCGTACAGGGACTCTTTGAAAAAATACTGACCAGAGGAGGACTTCTGACCTGGACCATGCACGCTCCTGATCGTGTATGGATCATGCAGGTGATCACCACTTTTTTTGATTTTATCAAAGAAGAATCCGCCCGGCATATTCTTTACTACCAATTAAAGGATCTGCTGCAGACACTCGATCAGATGCAATACCACAAGATTCCGATCGAAATCAATCAATCGGTCTTTGCAGAAAATGGTGTCAATTTTATCACCGCCCATTCTTCCAAAGGGCTGGAATTTAAACATGTCTTCCTTATCGGCGGAAGCAGCAACCAATGGGAGCGGAAGCGATCAGGAGGCGATCAGTTCAAATTCCCGGATACCCTGGTAGAATCAGTAGAAGAAAACAAACAGGAAGAGGAAAGACGCCTGTTCTACGTAGCCATGACAAGAGCGAAAGAACATCTATACCTCTCCTATCCTTCACAGGACGATACCGGGAAGAGCCTGGAAGCGTCCCAGTTCATCGCCGAAGTACTCGAAAACGATCAGATCACCAAAACTACCGTGGCTCTTCCCGACGAAGAGGTGATCCGCTACCAGGCGGATATATTGGTCAGCGCAGCTCCTCCTGAGATCAAGCTGATGGACGAGGAATATTTAAAAGAGGCACTGAAAAATTATAAAATGAGTGTTACTCATTTGAATAAATACCTGAATTGTCCGCTGCGGTTCTACTTCGAAAACGTTGTACGGGTTCCGGCTTCCAGAAGTGAAAGTATGGGGTTTGGAAATGCTGTACACCACGCCATGGACCAACTGTTCAAAAAAATGAATGAGTCACCGTCCAAGGAATTTCCATCGATGGAATATTTTCTCAATTCCTTCCACTTTGGGATGAAGATGTACCGTTCGCATTTTACACCAAAGGAATTTGAACGGCGCAGCGAATACGGAGGAGAGTTTCTTCCCAAATTATACGCACATTATAAAAACTCCTGGAACAGAAATGTGATCACAGAATACGCCATCCATGCGACCGAATTTGAAGGCGTTCCGATCACCGGGAAACTTGACAAAGTAGAGTTTGAAGAAAAAAACAGTGTCAATGTCATTGATTACAAAACAGGAAAGTCTGAAAACGGAAAAAAGAAACTCAATCCACCTTCTGAAAAAGATCCTCACGGAGGAGACTACTGGCGGCAGATTCTATTCTACAAAATCCTGCTCGATAGCGACAAGCGGAAAAACTTTGACATGATCTCCGGTGAACTGGATTTTCTGGAACCCAACAAAGCCGGTGAATTTGTAAAAGAAAAAGTAATGATCGATCCTCATTCTTTATCCATCGTAAAAGAACAGATCAAGGACACTTATAAAAAGATCATGAACTTTGAATTTTCCACGGGTTGCGGCAAGGAAGAATGTCAGTGGTGTACCTTCGTCAAACACAACTACCGTGGAGACGAGCTGGTATTGAGCGAAGACGGGGAAGAAGGTTCTGATGGCGAATAAGAAGCCGATCCGGACGATTACAGTTTTTTTTAAAACCATCTTCAAACAGACAGAAAGCGGACTAACAATATCTATACACTATTTAATGGTTTAGATAAACAAACTACACAGCTATACTCACATTTAAATGCTAAAGGACTAATAAATGTCATAGCACAGTAAGATAAAAGGCACCAAAAAAACACTAGGCTATAATTAACTATGGAAATAAAAAATAAAATAAATTTACTTCTCGAAAAATTAAACGAAGAAGTATATGAAAAGGAAGAAGCCATTGCTTTATCCTTGCTTTCTTCTATCGCAGGGGAAAGTATTTTTCTTCTGGGGGCACCTGGTGTCGCAAAATCGTTGATTGCAAGACGTTTAAAATACGCGTTCAAAGACGGAGAATCTTTTGAATACTTAATGAATCGCTTCAGTACACCCGATGAAATTTTTGGGCCCATTTCGATTTCTAAACTCAAAGACCATGATAAATACGAAAGAATTGTAAAAAACTACTTACCTACGGCAACCGTAGTTTTTCTTGACGAAATTTGGAAAGCGGGACCATCCATCCAAAACTCATTGTTGACAGTTTTAAACGAAAAAATTTACCGTAATGGAGACCAAGAAATAAAGGTACCAATGAAAGCACTTATTTCTGCTTCAAATGAACTCCCCTGTAAAGGAGAAGGATTGGAAGCCCTTTGGGACAGGTTTCTTGTGCGTTTGATTGTGGAAGGTGTGAAAGACAAACAACTTTTCAATGATATGATTTCAAAAACATTGAATTCATACCGTGATACTGTTGAAGACGGACAAAAAATCACCAATAAAGACTATGAACTTTGGAATAAAGGAATAGACAAAATTGAAATCCCCGAAAATATTTTCAATGTTATTCACATTATCAGAAGCAACATTGAACAATACAACAGGAAAGAAGAAAATCAACAAAATAAACTTTACATTTCTGACCGAAGATGGCGTAAAATTATTAGACTTATCAGAACCTCTGCATTCTTGAACGACCGAAATGCAGTTGACTTAATGGATTGCTTTCTCATTAAACATTGCCTTTGGAATGAGGTGGAACAATTAAACCTAGTGACGCAATTTGTAAATGAGGCAATAGGCAAACATGGCTATAAACTTGATATAGACCTGAAAGTATTAAAAGCGGAAATCAATAGATTTAACAACGAAGTAAAAGAAGAAACGAGCTTTCTAAAACCAATTATTAAAGAAAGATTAAAAGTTTACGATAACAATTATTTAAAAATTGACGAGCATAATGAGAAACTTTATTTAGACTTAAATGATTACAAATCTTTAAAGCCAAATGAAAAAACAAGAATTCATTTATATTCAAAATATCAAAAAAACTATACACAGCACGGGGCATATTATATTTTAAAAGAAGATGGCGATGATATGATTTCCATATTATACAATACTTGGGGGAACAATCAACAATACTTAATAGAACAAGAAAAATATGAAGAAGATAAAGTATATACGAAAAAACCACATCACGCCACAAAAAAACATTGGAATGAAAAAGTTGCAGAATACCTGACAATAACGAATAATTTAAAAGATCAAATCAACTATTTTAGAGAAACGGATTTAATACACATAAGAGTGAATCTTTTTGTTAATAGTTCACAATCAGTTGAAATAGTTGAAAACAATCTTATTTCTTTGGAAAAAGAAATAGAAAAAGTAGAGATTGAAGTAAAACGAATACAACACTATTACGAAAATGTGGAAGAAGATAATATTATTGATACACCCACTAAAGCATTAGACTCAAAAAACAGAGAATCAATTTTTCTATATGGTGAATATGATGAGTGGGTAATAGAAGAGTTAAAAAATCATGGCATTTCTGACACGAATAGTTTTCTGAGTAAAGACTTATACTTTTTCTTGAACAACACAGAAATAGACAAAAAATTATATTATAAACTAAAAAAATCAGTTGAAAACATCCTAAACGATGAGTAACTCCTTCAGCATATTTGAAAACTTTGGAGCAATAGGAGATAAAGCAACAAGACAAAAGTTAGCTCAAAACATTTATTTGTCTTTACAAAATAAATCAGAAAAAGGCATTGGCTTCGTCGATGCTGATATTGAAAATTTTGCTTCTGCCCTTGATGAGCTCCTTGGTAATTCTATAATGAAAGAACTTTGTGCTAAAAATCCTGAATTAGCTGAAAAAATCACAAACGACATTTTGGAATTTGTAAATAAGACAAAAAAACAACTTATCAAAATCGATAGCCCTTTTGTGAAAGAAGAAGAAATTAGAAAAGATTTTGACCAAAGTAAAAAATCAGAATTTAATCAAAAATGGCAAATAGTAAATCTACTAATCAAGAATATTTATTCCGCCAATGAACTTGACATCAGTTTTTACGACAAGGAATTTAAGCAAAGTTTAGATGATCAAAACAAAAATGACAGAGATAACCTTACTTTTGAAAGTATAAAAGAACATTTTAACGAAAAATGGGGTGAACTGTTTTTTAAAAAGCAAACTCAGTGGGAACTGAAATTCATTGATGAACAGCGAATGAAATTTTGTGAAGAACTTTACAAGAAAATTGAAGATTTAAAAAAGCTGCAAGAAACTCTTGCGATTTTCACCAATGAACTAGGTAGGCTTTGGGACATGAGTAATGGTAGTTGGCAACGTGCGAATTTTGACATACTGAAAAAATACACTGATTTTTCACAAAAAGATAAATCGCTGAAAGAACTTGCCGAAATGCTTGGAAAAATGCGAGAAGCAGAAAAGGAATTTGAAGAAGAGATTTTGGACAATATCCAACTTAACCCTGAATGGAAAATCGAACACGCAAGCAAATCAGACCTTATCGGAATACACGAAAGCGATGATCTGAGTAGTTTATTGCCATCTGAAATTACTTTTTTAGCCGATCCAACATTGCAAACAGTATTCTTTAAAAAATTTGCAGAAAAAAAACTTCAAACATTCGAATATCAGGCAAAAATACTTTCCTACACAGAAGAAGTTTTCCAGGACAAACGGCAAAAAGAAAACAAAAAAGGTCCATTTATTATTTGTGTGGACACAAGTGGCTCAATGCACGGAACACCTGAAACAGTAGCCAAAACATTGTGTTTCGCTATTCTTAAAATTGCTATTCGTGATAATAGAAAATGTTTTTTGATTTCATTTTCCACAAAAATTGAAGCATTAGACTTAACCGACCTCAAGAATTCATTGGATAAAATTATCTCATTTCTATCAATGAGTTTTCATGGAGGAACAGATGCAACCCCTGCAATGCAAGAAGCATTGAAGATGCTGACCACACAAGACTATAAAAAAGCAGATATAATAATGGTTTCAGATTTTATAATGCCTCCCTTTGACGAAGGGACTCAAAAACAAATCCATTTAGCAAAAGAGAACAAAGTGAAATTTCATAGTTTGGTAATTGGTAACAGCAAAAATTCCGAAAGCATTAAAGAATTTGACAATAATTGGTTTTACAACCTTAACAACTCTAATAGTATCTTGACCCTTGTAAAAAACCTTTCTGAAATCTGATCTCTAAACCGTTTTCACCATAATTGAAATGCAATATTCAAAAACAAAAATAATGGAGATTTAATATTCCCATATCTACATCAAACTCTAACCCTTTTTCAGAAATCAAACTTTACCCGCGACAATTCGACAAAAAGGTATACGGAAATAACAATAGCGACGACCAGCTTCAACCCGATGGAAAGCATGGTACCAGCAAAAGTAGCAATACCGGATTTTATGGCGGTGTTAGTATTATTCCCTGCCACAATCTCTCCTACGATCGCTCCCAAAAGCATTCCAAGGATCATCCCGAGGGGCGTAAAAAATACCCCTACGATCATCCCGATGACACTTCCCCAGATCCCATACTTACTGGCTCCGTATTTTTTTGCAAACCATATTGGGATAAAATAATCCAGCACGACGGTCAGCAGAATGATGACCGTCCAGACCACGATAAAAGTAGTAGAAAAAGACTGGTATTTGTACTGTACCACCAGCAACGCTATGTAATTTAACGGAGGTCCCGGTAATCCCGGAGCGATACAACCTATGATTCCCGCAAGACTCAACAGTAGTACCACGATCAATATCCAGATATCAGCTGACATATCATTTCTTGTTTATTTCTATCTCTTCCAACGGTTTTGAGCTTCAATTCGTTTCAAAAACAATTTAAAATTCCGCCGGATACCTTTTAAAAACGAAAGGGTCTGCTAATGATTTAGCAGACCCTTTTATATATGTTTATGAAAAACTATTCTTTTTCATTTACTCCTAATGCATTCAGATCCTCGAAAGCATATTTCAGACGCTTGATAAAGCTCTTTTCTGCTTCTCTTAACCATACACGAGGATCGTAGAATTTCTTGTTCGGTGCATCCGGTCCTGTCGGGTTACCGATCTGTCCTTGCAGATATCCTTCTTTCTCTTTGTAGAAATTAAGAATACCTTCCCAGAATGCCCATTGCAAATCCGTATCTATATTCATTTTGATCGCTCCGTAAGAAAGCGCTTCTCTGATTTCTTCTCTTGAAGAACCAGAACCACCGTGGAATACGAAGTTCAATGGCTTCTCTGCCTGCAGATTGTATTTTTTCTTCACATAATCCTGAGAGTTTTTCAGAATGATCGGAGAAAGTTTCACGCTACCGGATTTGTACACCCCGTGTACGTTTCCGAACGCTGCTGCAATCGTAAAGCGGTGACTTACTTTGCTTAGCTCTTCGTATGCATACGCCACTTCTTCTGGTTGTGTGTACAATTTAGAGTTGTCTACTCCTGAGTTATCCACTCCGTCTTCTTCTCCACCGGTCACGCCAAGTTCGATCTCAAGAGTCATTCCGATCTTGCTCATTCTCTCAAGATATTTTTTGCAGATCTCGATGTTCTCATGAAGTGGCTCCTCTGAAAGGTCCAGCATATGAGAAGAGAATAACGGCTTTCCGTGTTGCTTATAAAATTGCTCTCCGGCATCCAGCAAACCATCGATCCATGGAAGAAGTTTAAGAGCAGCATGATCGGTATGAAGGATCACATCCACTCCATAGATTCCAGCCAATTGATGTACGTGATGAGCACCAGAAATAGCACCGGCAATACTTGCTTCCTGCTTACCGTTCGGCAGCCCTTTACCAGCATAAAACTGCGCACCTCCGTTTGAGAACTGTATAATTACAGGAGAGTTAACTTCCTTTGCCGTCTCGAATACTGCATTAATGGAATCAGTACTGATTACGTTTACTGCAGGCAATGCAAACTGATGTTTTTTTGCTAATTCGAATAATTCCTGAACTGCATCTCCATGCAATACACCTTTCTGTGCTGTACTTTTCAATTGTTCCGCCATATTTTTAGTTGTTAATATTAATTTAAGGTTTTAAATATACTATATTAATTATGAAAAAACGAAAAAAGACCATACAAAGCCTGTTTTAAAGGGGTTTTAAAACAATTTCGGGCCTTTTTTAGGGCTTTGGCAGGTAAAATCAAAACTGATCTCCTTTCTAATCAACCCGATGTGTAAATTAAAATCTTTTTGCTCTGTCATTTTTTAGTAAATTTGAAGAACGATTATGAGCAAAAGCAATACTACTATCTGGTCTAAAATAATCAGGTTTTTATGGATCAGTTTTTTCGCAGGACTAGGTTCCGTAGTCCTGTACGTATTTCTGGTTTCCATTGATTTTCTGAACCTTTTCGGCCCGATGCCCAGCCTTGAAGCATTGGAAAACCCAAAAAAGGACCAGGCTTCGATCATCTATACGGCTGATGGGATAGAACTGGGGAAATACTTCCGTGAAAACCGGAACCCTGTAGAGTACAAAAACATTTCCCCGAACCTTCTCAATGCGTTACAAGCTACAGAAGACTATCGTTTCAAGGACCATTCCGGCATTGACCTGACCGGATTAATAAGAGTGTTTTTCAAATCCGTTATCCTTCAGCAAAAAAGTTCGGGAGGAGGAAGTACGATTTCGCAGCAACTGGCAAAAAACCTTTTCAATACACGAAACAAAAACTACAAAGGCACCCTGGATTTTAAACCGTTCAATATCCTGATCGTCAAGACCAAAGAATGGATCACCGCCGTAAGGCTTGAGCGCTCCTATACCAAGCAGGAGATTGTCACCATGTACCTCAATACGGTAGACTTCGGAAGTAATGCCTACGGAATCAAAACGGCCGCTGCCACCTTCTTTTCCACCACTCCGGATTCGCTTACAGTTCCTCAGGCAGCAGTATTGGTCGGCCTGCTAAAAGCTCCTACCAGTTATAGCCCTATCCTGAATCCTCAAAATTCTCTCGACCGCAGAAACGTGGTCATCGACCAGATGAGAAAATATGATTTCCTCTCCGAGGCCGAAGCGGATTCGATCAAAACAAATCCCATCGTACTAAAATACGAAGTGGAAAATCACAACACAGGTCTGGCTACCTATTTCCGTAGCGTGATCACCGACTATCTTATGAAATGGAGCCGTGAGCGGGGCCTGGACCTGTATACCGACGGGCTTCGCATCTATACCACGATCGATTCCAGGATGCAGCGACATGCAGAAGCAGCCGTGGAGCAACATATGAAAGACCAGCAGAAAACATTCGACTGGCAATGGAAAACCATGACCCCCTGGAGGGATGAAAACCTGAAAGAGATCCCCAATTTTATAGAGAACTCTATCAAACGCACCGAACGGTACCATACCCTGAAACGTGCTTACGGAAAAGATTCGGCCATGATCTGGAAGATCCTGAACACGCCTTACAAAATGCGGATCTTTACCTGGAAAGGAGAAAAAGACACTGTATTTTCCCCGCTGGACTCCTTGCGGTACTACAAACGTTTTTTACATGCCGGACTTCTCTCCGTAGAGCCGCAAAGCGGGCATATCAAAGCATGGGTGGGCGGCATCAACCACAAGTATTTCAAATACGATCACGTAAAACAAGGAGCCCGGCAACCCGGCTCCACATTTAAACCGCTGGTATACGCTACTGCCATTGACCACGGCTACTCCCCTTGTTTCGAAGTTATAGATGCTCCTGTTACGTTTGAAACCGGCGATACCAACCGGACATGGAGTCCTAAAAACAGTGATGGTGTTTTTACTAACAAGCCTTATACCCTTCGCAAGGCGATGGCCAATTCGATCAACTCGGTCACCGCCCGTATGATCAAGGAAGTAACTCCTCAGCACGTGGTAGACATGGCCCGCCGTCTTGGTATCCAGAGTCCGCTGGAAGCAGTCCCTGCTTTATGTCTCGGGGTCAACGATGTGACGATCTACGAAATGGTGGGAGCCTACAGTACCTTTGTCAATGAAGGTGTCTGGATCGAACCCACTTTCATTACCAGAATCGAAGATAAAAACGGGAATATACTGGAGGAGATCATCCCAAAAACCAGGGAAGCGCTCAACGAGGAGAGTGCTTATCTGATGGTCCACATGCTTCGTGGTGCCACCGAAGAGAGAGGAGGAACCGCCCTCGGCCTGAACCGGTTCAAACTGCTTGGGATCGGCGCAGAGATCGGAGGGAAAACAGGAACCACCCAAAACTACTCCGATGGTTGGTTTATAGGACTGGTTTCAAAACTCACTACAGGAGTATGGGTAGGAGGAGAAGACCGCAGCATCCACCTGAGAGGTTTTGACTATGCACAGGGCGCACGTACCGCCATGCCAATATGGGCTTACTTTATGCAGGCTGTATTTGAAGACACGGATCTGAATTTTAAAAAGGAACGTTTCCCCAGACCCACTAAAAAACTATCGGTTGAAATTGATTGCAACAAATATGTACAGAAAGAAACCGATAGCCAGGATTCTACTTTCCTCCATAAGATAAAGCAGGATATTCCTTCTGATTTCTTCTAGCGATCCTCTCCTTTCAGGATCGTGAAAAACAGGAATTCATGTTTAGTGTTTCTTCTCAGATCCATTTATTCTGCTTGGCCAGTTCTACAGCGCTTTCACGGTTGTTTACCTGCATCGCTACGTAAATATTCTTGATGTGGTACTTTACCGTATTCAGCGAAATGGTCAGCATCTCGGCGATGGTCTTGTAACTTTTGCCTTTCGATAATAAAGAAAGGACCTCCGCTTCCTTCGCAGACAACGGAGCTGCCCTGTTTTTAGAAAAGGATTGTACTACCATACGTGCAATCTCATTGCTCATCGGAGCTCCCCCGATCCGGATCTCTTCCAGTGCCTGAAGTACGGTATCGGAATCACTGTCTTTGGTCAGGTACCCTACCGCCCCGGCGCATAAGGCGTTGAACACCTTCTCCCCATTACTATGTACAGTAAGGATCACGATCTCGGCCGACGGATAGGTCTGTTTCACCTTTAAGGTACCTTTGATCCCTCCCATTCCAGGCAGGTCCAGATCCATCAGAATAATATCAGGAGCATCCTCTGCTATCCGGCTGATCGCTTCTTCGCAACTTCCGTAGACCGCTTTCACCTGATAGTGGTCCATAGCATTAATCACCATTTCAATCACATGGCTGAAATCTTCATCGTCTTCTATCAGCACAATTTTAAAAATAGAAGACCGTGTATGAGAAGTATCTGTTCTTTTCATTTTTCAGAAATCATTGTAGTAGGATAAATTACTTTCACAGTAGTTCCCGTCCCTTCTACCGGGACGATCACTACTTCCGCTCCGATCAGTAATCCTCTTTCTTCCATATTTCTCAGACCGCCTTTTCTGGAAAGATGGTTTTTATCGAAGCCTTTTCCGTCGTCTGTCACCTCAATGATACATCCCTCCTGAGTACTTTCGCAAGACAACAAGACTCTTTTACAAGCGGAGTACTTTCCTGAATTCGTCATCGCTTCTTTAAAAAGCAGGATCAGTTGCATAACATGTTCTACCGGTATGATGTATTCTCTCAGCTGCCGGAGATCATATTGCGTCTCGAAATCAATATTCAAAGAAGAAAAGAACGTATTACCGAAGTCTGTCAGATGCAGCATAATTTCGTCCATACTGGAATTACGGCTGTCGATAGACCAGATAAAATCGCGGGTATGTGCATAGAGTTCTCCGGCATTTTTTTCGATCAGCAGGATGTTTTTTTTCATCTCTCCGGAGAGATCCGGTTGCTTTCTCAGTGCTCCGGCAAGAGTCTTCAGCATGACAAGCTTCCCTCCTGTCTGGTCATGAAAATCACGGGCCAGTTTATTCCGGAGTGTTTCTATTTCACGACTCCGGGATTCCAGCATCATCGATAATTCATCAAACCGGGCATCTGTTAGTTTTTTGTTTTTTTCCTGTAGCGTGTTCAAGGTCTTTACAAAAGCAAAAAGGATCACGCTCAGCACTACAATGATGCAGGCAAGCGTGGAGAAAACATAATCCGGTTCTACGATCAGTAGATTTCCACCGTGCTCCCACAACAATTGTTTCTCTCCGTAATAATAAACGGTCAGTCCGGCCAGGGTAAGGAAAGTAAAGATTATTCCGGGCATAATACCGGAAAACAAATACGCTACCAGGATCATAAAAATGGCCCATGCTGTATCTACCGAAAACATTCCTCCTGTCGTAAACAAACCACCAAACAACAGGAGGAACGCAATGGAAAGAATGATCATCGTGGCGATTCTCATTCTATTCTCCGTACGTACATACAGAAACGAACCGAATATTACGGCCCATATCAGAAAATTACTCGCATTGACCACAAACGGAGTAGCAGGATCCAATAAAAAATTGATATTGGAAACTAGAAGAATGACCGATAAAAAAAACAGTAGCAAGGAAAATATAATGATCCTGGGACCGGCCTTTTCTTTATCAGCAATCGGTAGATATTTAAGGAGGCTGTCCATTATTCCATCTTCTAGATATAACGCTCTTTACGGGCCAGGGTGATGGCGTCTTCTTTATTGCTTACCTGAAGTTTGATATAAATATTACGGATGTGAAACTTCACCGTAGCCATACTGACATCCAGTAACTCGGCAATTGATTTATAACTTTTCCCGTCGGAGAGTTTCAACAACACCTCTGTTTCTCTTTCCGTAAGAGGAGTCTTTATGTTTTTATGAAAAGAATTGACCACCATACGGGCAATATTGGCACTCATAGGAGCTCCTCCTTCTATCACCTCGTTCAGCGCCCTCAGCAAATCACTGTAATTGGTATTTTTGGTAAGGTATCCTGTGGCTCCCACGCAAAGTGCTTCATACACTCTGGGGCTGTTTTCAAATACGGTAATAATGATGATGCTAACCTGCGGGAAGATTTGTTTTATTTTCCGGCACGCTTCTATTCCATTGATCCCGGGCAGGTCAATATCCATGAGAATAATATCCGGCCGGTCCTGCACAAGATTGTGAAGAGCACTTTCCGCATCTTCATAACTGTTGACCACCTGATAGCGCTCATCTGTATTGATCAATGTTGCAAAGGCTTCCCTTACATCGAAGTTGTCCTCTACAATCATGATCCGGTATGGTGAACTGTCCATAGGTCAAAGTTATGGAATCTTTTGATCTCTTGTACTAACCAAAACGGTTAGGGTATCTTGTTCAAAAAAAGTTTTATTTTATAACGGGTTCCCTCTGAAGTACTGACTACTTCATACTGTCCGTTCATGGCATTGATACGTTGTTCAATATTCCGAAGTCCTCTTTTGACAGTATCCTCTACCAAAAATCCTTTCCCATTGTCTCCCAGTGAGATTTCCAAATGATCCTCCTGCACATTCATGATCAAAGACACTTCTGTACACTCTGCATGTTTGGCCGAATTGGTCATGATCTCCTTGCAGATATATACCAATTGTCTTCCGTGAGTAGCCGCCAGGCGGGAGGGAAGGGCCGAAGTTTTATGATAGGAAGAATAAAAGCTTATCTGCAGGGGTTCAAAAAATATTTCTCCGAAATCCCGGATGTAGACAAACAGTTCATCCGTATAGTCACTTTTCAGATCGATCGACCAGATAAAATCTTTGGTTCCCTCATAAAGTTCTTTGGAACGTATTTCAATGGTCGCAAGCAGCTTCCGGATCTCATCCGGGGAAGTCTGATCATGGATCTTTAATCCTATTGACTGGGACAACAAACCTATACTCGCCAGTTTATTCCCCATTTCATCATGAAAATCTTTTGCAAGTGTCTGACGTACCTGGCTAAGTTCTTTGGTTTTTTCCAGCAATCCGTTTTCAAGGGTATAGATCCGTTCCCGGGAAAAATCTTCCAGCTTTTTATTAGCTGCTGCAAGCGTCTTGGCAAAAGTACTCAACAATGCGACAATCAAAAGGGTCACAAATACCAACGTGAAAAACTGATGAGTGCTGCCATGTTCGACAATGTATTTCTTAAACAGATTATTCTCCGGTGGAAGAGCCAGCTCTTCCAAGTATAAATAGAGATAATAGAATGTTACGATCACCGAAGCAACTATTCCAACGCGGTAATCAAGAAAAATGCACTGGGAAAAGATGCACAAAAAGAACCAAACCATATCCACCGAATAAATTCCTCCTGTATAATACACACTGATCATCACCGGAGGATACGAAATGAGCGATACAAAAATGGCTGGATATTTAATCTCACTACTGAACCGTCCCAATAATATCGCTACAAGGAATAAACTGCCAAATACAAGGTTGGTCATGTTCTTGCGTACATCATCCGGGTATTCTATATAATAATAAATACAATAAGGAATAAGAAACAACCCTATCACAGCCATTGCCCAGGTATAGATCCTGGCCTTTTTATAATCCTTGTGCTTAGGAGAGTGCAGTAACGGATGTATCAATACATTGATCATACAAAAATTTCCCTTTAAATATCCCCGGTGGATACGACGGAGGCACATTGTGAGACCATGAACATGGGTAAACAGACCACCTGGCTGAATCACTGTTCCGTCTCAAACACAATGCTGACCTTCCTGCATTATAGCTACAATCCTGAAAGATTACAAAACAAACAATAAATATATCTACCCGGGGTTTATAATGCATTTATCTTTCTGAAAGCAAACCCGGGAGCGATCCTTACGAGCCAGTAAAGTATGGCTACCAGCCCTACACGAACCTCCTGTTTCCCTTTATTAATTCCCGAAAGCATTTCCTTCACCGCTTTTTCCACCGGAATAGCAGACCTTGGTACAGTTTCCCGGTGCCAGGGTGTATCCACCACTGGTAAAAGCACTTCGGTCACCCGGATCGGTTTCCCTGCCAATTGCACCCTGAGTACCTGGGTAAACGAATGTAAAGCCGCTTTGGTTGCGTTGTAAAACGGGTAGGCAACCCTTGGAACATAAATCAATCCCGTAGTAATATTGATCAGATGAGCATTCTTATTCTTCATGAGCAAGGGCAGGAATAGTTTGGAAAGTCTGACCGGAGTAAGAACGTTGACCTGAAATTCTTCCTCTGCCATCCTGACTACCTCCTGTTCTGTATCAAACAACGCTTCATGAGCAACTGCAGCATTATTGATCAGAACATTACAGGAGGGATGAAAGCGTTCTACCCATTCAAACAACCGAAGACACTCTTTCTCCTGGCTTAAATCGCAGGAGAAGATTTCCAGAGACGGTAGCTGATGTTTTGCTTGCTGTAATTTTTCTTCCGAGCGTCCGCAGACCAATACCTTATTATTATTTTTTATCAACTCTCCCGCCAGTTGTAAGCCTACTCCCGAACCTCCACCGGTAATGAGTATTGTGTTTCCTGTTAGCATATTCTTTAAATTGTTATTCCTATGCAAAGGAAACAACGGCCGTCCACAAAAACATTAACGTATGTTAACGTTCTTTGTGTAGTAATCTGCTTAATGAAACCGGAGAGATCCCAAGATACGAAGCGATCATGTGCTGTCTGATCCTGGATTCCAACCCTGGATATTCTTCTCTGAAAATATCATACCGCTGCTGAGCATCCAGTAAAAGTAAATCCCGTTCCCGGCTTTCCTTGACGGAGAACACTTTTTCAAGAATAGCGATCAGTAAAAAATTCCAGCAGGGATGATCTTTTTTCAGCTCAATCCAGTCTGCATAATTCAATTCATAAATCATACTGTCCTCCAGTGCTTCGATAAACATGGAGGAAGGTTGCTGCGCTACCATCGCAGAATAAGACGCAATAAAACTACCTTCCGGTAAAAAATTTTTAGTAAACTCATTTCCATTCGTATCTCTGTATAAGTACCGGAATAAGCCTTCCGATACAAAACCAAAACGTTTCGGAACCTGTCCGTCCTCGATATAATACGCTCCTTTCCGGACCGTCACAGGTCTGATCAGCTTCAGGATTTTTTCCTCCTCTGGCTCCGGAAGGTCTATCAACTGTTTTAAAGTATGTATAAAATCAAGTGGCATACGATATCAAACTGGTTAGAATCTTCTGCATTAATGATCAATAGAATGTCACCGGGTAATAGTAAGATGTTTTCAATATACCAGATGCATGATCCCGGATGCCAGAGAAATACGATTGTGCTGGAACAATTTCATAAACTCCTATCTACATCTTGAATCGGGTATCCCGGCATCCTATTAAAATTAATCCGGCACATTCTAATAACCTAATATAACAGATTTTCAAAACATCTCTCCCGGAGGACTCAAAGTATCACGTTCTTTTTTTAATTATATTTGTATAGCAATGGCAGAAGAGGCATTAAAAGAGATCATTCGGAACCTCCCGGAAAAACCGGGGGTTTATCGTTATTTCAACAAAGAGAAAGAGCTGATCTACGTTGGGAAAGCAAAAGATCTGCGTAAAAGGGTAAGCAGTTATTTTTCAAGAATAGAGTCCCTGGATGTAAAAACCAGGAAGCTCGTTTCATTGATCGACAATATAGAATACACGATCGTCCATACCGAATTTGACGCATTGATCCTGGAAAATACTCTGATCAAAGAATACCACCCCAAGTATAATATTCTTCTCCGCGACGACAAAACGTATCCTTATATTCTCCTTACTAAGGAACGTTTTCCCCGAGTCTTGACCACCCGGAAAGTAGACAAGACCCTCGGTACCTACTTCGGTCCCTATACCAGTGTAGGAGCGATGAATACGGTCGTGGATCTGGTGAACAAATCGTTCCAGCTACGTACCTGCTCTTTGAATCTCAGCGAAAAAAATATTTCGGACAATAAATACAAAGTATGCCTGGAATACCATATCGGTAACTGCAAAGGCCCATGCGAAGGATTGGATAAAGAGGAAGAATACCTGGAAAAAATAAAACTGACGGTCAATATCCTTAAAGGAAATCTTTCTCCCGTTAAATCGTATTTCCGGGAACAGATGCTGGAAGCTTCCCATAATCTGGAATTTGAAAAAGCAGAATATTTCCGTTCTAAACTAGAAAGCCTTGAACGTTTTCATAAGAACTCTGTAATTGTAAGTCCCAATATTGAAGAACTGGCAGTGTACACCATTGCGAGCGATGAAAAATATGCAGCGGTCAATTACCTCAAGATCATCAACGGTTCTATCCTGCAATCCAAGACCATTGAAATCAAAAAGAAACTGGACGAAGAAGATGCCGAGATCTTACAACAAGCTATCCTCAACATAAGGGAATCCCTCAAAGACGAATCCAAAGAACTGGTGGTAAACGTTGAAATGGAATTTCCTTCTGATACGATACAGATTACGATCCCTCAAAAAGGAGACCGAAAAAAGCTACTTGATATCTCCCTCAAAAACAGTGTATACCAACTGGAAAAACTGAACCAGGTCAATGCTGAAGACAGCAGTAAACGGATCATGGAGAAGTTGCAGAAGGATCTTTCCCTCCGGGACCTCCCCGATCACATCGAATGCTTTGACAACTCCAACTTCCAGGGAACCGATGCGGTGTCTGCCATGGTATGTTTCAAAAATGCAAAACCTTCCAAAAAAGATTACAGGCATTATAATGTAAAAACGGTAGAAGGGCCAAACGATTTTGCGACTATGTACGAAGTCATTACCAGACGGTACAGACGTTGTATCGAGGACAACCTTCCTTTACCCAAACTCATCATTGTAGACGGGGGAAAAGGCCAGCTCAGTTCTGCCGTCATGGCCCTAACTGACCTTAAGCTCTATGGACGGATCCCGATCATCGGAATTGCGAAGAATCTTGAAGAAATATTTTTTCCGGGAGACGAGTTCCCTCTGTATATCGACAAAAAATCAGAGTCCCTCCGGCTCATTCAGTATATGCGGGACGAGGCACACCGGTTCGGGATCACACACCATCGTAATAAACGTAGTAAATCAAGCATTAAATCCTCCCTGGAAGACATTCCTGACATAGGCGAAGCCACAATCAAAAAGCTGCTGAAACACTTTAAAAGTGTACGAAAAATAAAAGAATCCACGGAAGAAGAAATAGCGCTGGTCATCGGAGCTTCCAAAGCCCAGAAACTAAAAGAGCATCTGAAATAAACTTATAGGTTGTCCAGAGTAATTTTTAAGATTCTTTCAAGATACAAGATGCCTGATACCGGAGAAAGAAAGATAAAAGAATAGGCCTGCCGATCCGGCCCAATCCTGTTTTTGCAGAGGGATACCAATATTTTGTAGCAACCTCCACCAACTACTGAAAGCATCTTGTGTATGGAATCTTGAATCGGGCATCCAGGAATAGTATTATTGTGAAGAAAATTTCTTCACTACTTACTCTCTACCCGTTTTTGTTGATTCCATTTATAGGTAGCCTGATTTCAACACAAATCACCGGAAATAAAAAAGGGAAGCAAATCGCTTCCCTTTTTATATTTGTATTTTATACAGATCAGATTAAAACTCCCACAGGTTGTGCTCGAACTCAAGAAGTTCCATAGCAGCCCACTGAGAAGCCATGATACCTTTCTGCTGATCTCCACCGTAGATATCTACCAGATACGCATCGTTCGGGTTAGATACTTTAGTGATATATGAACTGAAGAGTCTCAGGTCAAATGCATCAGCAAGGTTCTTGTGCTGCTGATCGTTCTGTACGTTGAACCAGATAGCCTTAGGATTGTCCTTAAACACTTTTTCTACCAGGTCTTTGTATGAGAACGATGCTACTACCTGCTCAATACCTTTGATGTTTGACGGAAGATCCGCAGGAACATAAACGGTCAGTGCAAGGATATCGTAATACAATCTTGATCTTTGTTTGTCAAAAATCAGGTCTTCTTTAATGGTCAACTGATAAAGGTCAGTAGGAAAATAGTAAGCAGGACCACCCATTTGAAGAACAGAAGAGTCACCGTTTGCCAGTGCAATTTCTTTTTCTTCAGCAGTAAGCGTACCGCCCTCTATTGGTATCAACATTGCCTCATTAAAGTCATCAATGGTAATTTTTCTTTCCAATGAATCGTTTGCATAAGGAGTGATATCACCTTTTGTTACAGCATCGATAAGCAATCTCGTGATTTCCCTGTTTCTTGAAAACAAAGGTTTATTTTGTTTCTCACGCAAATCGATTGCTCTTAACAACGTTTTCTTCCACATGATGTCCGAAACGTGAATCGGTCTTACAGAAAGAGGATTATATCCTGTATCTTCGCTTGCAGTACCTGCTGTAGCAGCGCCATCAGTTTCCTGACCGTACGCAATGCCTACAGACATTACCAAACCCATTAAAATAACACCTAACTTTTTCATAACCTTTCTTGTTTAATTTATTCTTAGTGCAGAGGGATGTTTTTAATTACAGTACCCAGGTTAACATTCTCAGTTTTGTTCTGATAGTTAGTTCTGATTACTGATTTCACCTCTATCAGAATTCTGTCCCCTGCTTGTGCTTGTGCAGCAAATGAAGCCAGGTTTGCAGTTTCTGATGTAACTTTCTGCTGAGCTACAGGTCTCTTTCCTCTTACAAGTATACAATCCCACTCTGCTACTCTATAACGAGCATCCTTAGGAAGGAAAGTCTTGAAAGATTCGTCAGGAATAGCTTTCATTGTGATCGATCTAGGACCAGGAGCAGCAGCACCTTGCTTTTCATCTACCGGCTTACCGTTAGACAATGCCTGAATTTCTGGTTTTGGGATCAATCTTACTTTGAAATCCTGATCTCCGATATAGTTACCATTGCTGGAAACTTTCAGTTTTACTGTTGTACCAGTTGGAATCAACGTAACCTCGCCGGTTTTAGCACCCACTACTACGTCAGCTCCTGTAGCTGAAAATACTGGTCTGTATTCCTGACCAAGAGCAGGCACCTGTACATTCAATTCGTTACCACAGTTTCTGTAAAGAGCAGATACCGAACCAGATTGAACCTGGATAACAGGTTTCGCTACGAAGTAATCTGTTTTTACGATGAAGGTAGTATCTTTTCCTTTGAATTTGAAAGTCACTTTACCTTCCCACTGCTGCTTGAACGCATTTTCTTTTGCATCAAATGCACCACCAGCCTGAGCCATGAAACTTACTTTTCCAAGTTTGGTTTTAGGATCAACAGGAATGTTAGCACCTCTTGCAGTCATGGTAGGAGTAATCGTACTTGCAGAAGCAGCAAGGAACATTTCTGCTTCGTATTTAGTACCAGCTGCTACAACTCTTGAAGAAGGTCTAACCATTGCGATTACCTGGTCAAACTTAAGATCCGAAGCACCTACTTCTGAAGCTAATTTTTCAAGAGCACTAGACTCAATTTTCAAAACTTCAGCTTCCAGGTTACTTAGTACAGCCATTGCAGCCACCATTGGAGTTTGTCCAAAGTTCAACTCTGCAAAGTCTTTTCTTCTTTGCTCTTCGCTGGAAATTCTCTTATCGTCTTTTGCATCCAGAGCGATGTAAGAATATTCTTTCTTACCCAGCACTTTGTTTACATCATCTACGAAATTGTTTACTTCTTTCTGAAGAACGTATCCTTTTCCTTTTTTAGAACCTTCTGTTCCAATCATCATTACTTCGATAAGGCCTTCTTCTTTTGCACCTATGTACATTTTAGTAGGGTCATTATCTTCGTAACCTCCGGTAGTATCAATAATCGATTTTCTAAGTCTATCGATAAAATTTTTGATCTCCGTTGCTTCTTTTCTAACAGCCAGTGCTTTATCCAGTACTGCTTTGTCAGTTGCTTTGTTTCCACCGTCAGCAACAGTTTTCTCGATTTTTTTCTCAAGAGCTACGTTACCTTTTTCGGCACTTTCGTTTGCAATCTGCAAACTGTCATCGAGAAATTTGAATTTCTCCATGATCGCAGATGATACTTGCAGAGCCAGCAGGGCTGTCAATACAAGGTACATCATACCAATCATCTTCTGTCTAGGGGTTTCTTTTCCGCCTGCCATGATTTATATTATGTTTAAAAAGTTTAACACTAATTTAAGAATTACAGACGAAAGATTAACCTTTCATTGCGCTAAGCATGTTGCCGTAAACGTTGTTCAGAGAAGACAGGTTCTTAGACAATTTAGCTACTTCATCTCTTAGTGTTTGAGTATCTTTGCTTGCTTCAGACATGCTATCCATTGCAGAAGAAAGGTTAGCATAGAATTTATTCATTGCTTTCAGGTGGTTGTTAGCATCCTGAAGTTCCATTTCGTAAACAGCGTTCAGAGCACCAAGGTTTTTAGTGATGTTCTGTACTTGGTGATGGTATTCTTTAGCATCCTGAGAAGCGTTTGCCATTTCTGACATAGCGTCTACAGTTTTAGCATAAGACTTGTTCATCTCTACAAGAGATTTAGAAGCTGCTTTTACATTTTCAGTATACTCATTAGACGCAGCAGCAGAGTTTGTAAGATCACCCAGGCTGTGTACTGATTGAGTCAGGTTAGTCAACCCGGAACCTAATCTGGTAACCAGATCCTGATTGATGTTTGCATCGTGCATCATTTTATCCAAAGACTTTGTAAGACCGTCTCCTGTTGGACTTTCGTATCCATCCTCACCACCTTGATAATCATCAGCAAGCTGAGGATATACTTTAGACCATTCTGGGTCTTTATGAACAGGCAAGAAAGCAGAAGCGAGGAATATAAGGGCCTCTGTACCAAGTCCAACTACGAGCATAGGACCTGCAAATGGCCAGTGCATAATTTTGAACAATGCTCCAACAATTACAACGGCTGCACCAATACCGTATACCTTTGGCATTAATCCATATTCGAATGCTTCTAGTGCTCCTCCTTTTTTAGTACTCATTTTTTTGAAAAAGTTTAAGTGTTTAACAATTGTTTCCTAAGTGTTTATTTAATTTAAAGTTAAAGTCTTGATTAGAATTCATAACCAGAAGATCTACCTAAGTAAGTCATCACGTTTCTGAAACCAATATAAGATTTTGTAGTATCCTGATATTCGAAGGTTCTTGTACCAGTTTCAAGATAGTAAGCGATATCTTTCCATGAACCACCTCTGATAATTTTTCTAGGCTCATCATCGTTGTAGTAAGTCGGGTTCAAATCCCATACAACTGGTACTGCTGCATCATAGTAAGCATCTTCGCACCACTCCGATACGTTTCCAGCCATGTCATACAGTCCGTAATCATTAGAGAAATAAGAAGCTACTGCTGAAGTATACATAAATCCGTCATCGTAGTAGTTACCTCTTCCTGGTTTGAAGTTGGCAAGCATACATCCTTTTGAGTTACGGATGTAAGGGTTACCCCAAGGATATTTAGCCATATCTCTACCACCTCTTGCAGCATATTCCCATTCTGCTTCGGATGGTAATCTGAATCTTGGCATCTGCCAAAGACCCTGAGAGGCTCTGAAATTGTTCATGTGCTTGGTTCTCCATTCTGAGAAATATTTAGCTGCCCACCAGTCGATTCCTACTACAGGATATTCGTCAAAAGCGGGGTGTGCATAGTAATATTCCATCATAGGATCTCCCATGTGGTGAGCGAAGTCTCTTACCCAAACGGTAGTATCCGGGTAAAGCTCTGTCATAATGTAATCTTCTCCCAGTACATCTACTGAGTCTTTCAGCATTACATCGATAAATTGTCTGTATTCGTTGTTGGTGATTTCGGTTTCATCCATGTAGAAACCTCCGATAGTAACCTGCTTGTTGAGGTTAATTTGAGTGGCGGGAACATCCTGATCGGCCTGACCCATGTGAAAGGTACCTGATGGACATACGACCATACCATACGGTACTGTCTGAACCCAACCTTCACGGCCCTGGACACCTATCAGGTCTCCACTTGCTTCTCCTGGTCCTCCTTTGCGCCCACAGCTGAACAGCGCTAAGGCCGATAAAGATAAAGCTATATAAGCTTTACTTAAAACACACAATTTATTCATAACACCTAAATTTAATAATTTCCTTTTTTTTCTAACCTATTCTTAAAACGTTAACGTAAGATTAAAGTTGTTATTATTGTTTTAATACAATTTAAACTACGTTAAAGCCCAAAGTTAAATTCAAATTTGATAAATTAAAATGTAATTTCCAAATAAATTAATCAATTTTCATCATGTCTATAGCGTGGAGTCCTTACTTTTGGTTTAGGAATCCCCCCTGGAGAAGGGAACATATAAGAGAGCATGATTTCGTGTGAAGTACCGGAAGTTGCTCTCCGGCCACTTAAAACAAAGTCAAAAGCAAAACCGACTCTGAGTGCATTGTTTTTCAAAAGGTTCATCCCGGCATAACCGATCAGATCGTTTACGGCCCAGGTAGATCTACCACCAGAGACGATATCTTTTCTTCCGGCAGATTGTCTGGCATTCAATCCTATCCAGAATTTAGAGTTATAATCAATCATAGGTCCTACCAAAAGTGACATTTGCCGAAGATCTGTTTGTACGATTGCAGTAGGAGTTAATTTCAGCGTATTGCTCAATACAAAAGTATATCCCCCGGTCACATGCATGTGATTATTCAGGAGAGAATTAATATCATCCGAGCTCATGTTATAGCTGAATCTCTGACGGGTAAGGTGGTTTAAACTGGCCCCTACATACCACTTATTGGTCTGATACCACAGTCCTCCTGCCAGATCAAGCTTTAACTGTCTTGCGCTGTTGTTGGCAAGAGAAGTGTAAATCGGATCGGATGGGTCTACCACAAGATACCAGTCGCCTCTCAGCGCCTGAGCATAAGTACCTCCACGAACTCCTACCCCAAGCAAGCCATTTCCTAATTTAATATGATAGGCTCCGGATAATTGAATTTCGTAGGAAGTAACGGGTCCAAGGTTATCGTAAACGATTCCCAAACCAGCTCCTGTTCTGCTTTTCAGCAAAGGAAGTCTTGTATTGATATTGATTGCCTGAGAGGTGGGGCTGTTTCCGTTCTGGGAAACATAATCCTTGCTGTTTGAATATCCCAGCCATTGTCTCCGGGTAATGACGGTTGCTCTTGTAACTCCCTCTATCCCCGCATAACCTGGGTTATAAAAAAGTCCATTGAACATATACTGGCTGAACTGAGCGTCTTGTTGAGCATGTAACTCCCCCAGAAATGCTGTCCCTACCAATAAAGCAAATATTATCTTGTACACATGTTTCATAGAAAACCGGCTCTTAATGTGATGGTCAGAAACAAAACTAAACATTTTTTTCAATTGTATACAAATAATACTAAATTAAATTTATTTAATATTATTTGCCTTTTTAATGTATAATTCCAAGGCTCCGGCCATAGAAGGTGCATTGGGCAGCGGCGCCTCAATATCCAGAATCAGTCCTGCTTCCTTCACTGCTTGCGCCGTTGTAGGGCCAAAGGCAGCTATCCTTGTTTTATTTTGCTTAAAATCAGGGAAGTTTGTAAATAAGGAATGTACTCCGGATGGACTAAAAAATGCCAGGACATCGTATTTTACATTGGTAAGATCTGTCAGATCACTGGCAACTGTCTTATAAATGATCGCTTCAGAAAATTCATAGCCATTGTCTTTCAGGAAAACCGGGATCTCATCTTTTCTGATGTTAGAGCAAGGAAAAATGTACTTTTCATCTTTATGCTTTTTCAGGATCTCCTCCAGATCTTTAGCCGTCTTCTCTCCTACAAATATTTTTCTTTTTCTTATAACAATGTATTTCTGCAGATAATTGGCAGTCTGGTCTGATACGCAGAAATATTTCATCTCCGCAGGCACTTCTATTTTCGCCTCATTACAAATACGGAAAAAGCCATCCACTGCATTGCGGCTGGTAAAGATTACTGCTGTATGTGCAAGTATATCAATTTTCTGCTTCCTAAACTCCTTTATATCAACAGGCTGAACCTCAATAAAAGGTCTAAAGTCTATTTTCAGATTGTACTTACCGGCAAGCGTATGATAAGGAGACTTCTCGTCAGTAGGTTTGGGTTGTGAAACTAGTATACTGGAAACTTTAGTATGTCTGTCTTTGGGTTCTTTTTCTTTAGTTTTTACCTGCGCCATTTAACAAAATTAGAATTACTGTTTGTACAAAAACCGAATCAAAACAATAAAATCTTCACTGTAATGATCAACGGTAGTATTTCTGCGGCACAAATGTAAGAAAATAAATACAAATTTCTATGGGTTATTAATCTAAAAAACAAGAATATAACTTTAAGCACACACAAAATGAGGAGTATAATGAATAAGTAATACAAAATTTCTGACTTTACATCGACCTTTACGAACCCGGAAGAGACTAGACCAAAGACTACCACACAGGCAGCCAAACAGACTCTTTCAAAGAAGCGAACGTACTCTGTAAACTGAGAAGAAACAACTTTGGAATAATTAAACAACCAGGCTATTATCCATAAATAAATATACTTCCCGATATAAAAAACAAAATAGGTAAGTGCGATTACAACAGTACCCTGAAAAAGGGAAAACGGTGAAGAGAAGATGACTTCTTCCAAACCGAACATATAGATCAGCAGCGAAAGCCCCATTCCACTGATCAGGGCCATCCACAGAGAAGGGATACTGAATGCCCCGGATAGCAAATGTTCTTGATTTTCCTGTACAGCAAAAGTGAAATAACGGGCATACTCTTTAGGATAGTTTTGCTTAAACACCACCAGCAGGGTAAACGTTGCCAGAAACAACAGGACATAGCCAGGCAATGCCTCGGTATTCTCACGGGTCAAGAGTACAAGAGCGTTTTCTTCCGTTCGCTCAGGAAGCGCATCGCTGGCAAGACTATTCGTAATAAAAGTAGAATTGAACGGTAAGAAGCCTTCGGGATGAAAAAAAGTAATGAGTATCTCTCCTTTTTCATCCGGTTCAAATTTTTCCATAAGCATCAGCACCTGCTCATCTTTTCCGGCAACCTTCTTGTACACCAGCTTATTATTAATGAACAGCGTTAGTCCTTTGGACGCTGTAAATGTCAAGTCATACTTCCTGTATTTCTCAAAGCTCAATAACTGATGGATGCTTCTGGCTGATCTTAGTTCCTTGTTTTTTAAAGGCAAATAGGATTCGTAAAATTTGTCGTACCGCAACCAGGTTTCTGAAAAATCATAGACTACCCTGTCCTTAATCAATTGTTCTGAAAAGGAATTACCTGCGGCCAGCAGCCATAACACAAGCGTGGTGTATATATATTTAATCACTAAGCATTTCATTGTCTATGACTTTGGCGGGCTTCTTTATTTTGGTGCTGACTTCAATGATCACGCTAAACAACAGTGCGTATCCAAACAATAATATCAACTGCATGGTAAGTGACAACTGATCAAAGAATATGACAAGACCTATGGCCAGGGCATTGATCAGGACCAGCATGAAAACGGTTCCCAGTTGTGAAAATCCGATTTCTATAAGTTTATGGTGAATGTGGTTTTTATCGGGTGCGAACGGAGAGGTCCCTGCCAGGATCCTCAGTACAAAGACCCTTGCGGTATCCAGGATAGGAATAAATAAAATAGCGATCGAAACAGCAGGGGTATTAGAGATCATCCGTGTTTCCACAAATTCGATGGCCATCACAGAAATGATAAACCCGCTGAGCAGTGACCCGGTATCCCCCATAAAGATTTTGGCCTTATGTATATTATAGCGTAAGAATCCCATGATGCTGCCAAACAATGAAAAAGCTACATAGGAATAAGCCTGTGTGTAACTGTCTTCAGCAGAAATAAAATACACTCCGAATGTGAAACAACAAACGGAGATAATACATCCTGCAAGTCCATCCAGCCCGTCGATCAGATTGATCGCATTGGTTACTCCGATGATCACGACAAAGGTAAGCAGGTAACTGATTCCGGGTTCCAGCTCTCCAATCCCTAATATCCCCTGCAGACTCGTGATACGTACATCTGCCATAAACATTACAATACCAGTAGACAGCACCTGAACAAAAAATTTCTTGAATGCAGACACCGATACTATATCATCTTTGAGGCCTATAAAAAAGATAATCACACAACCTGCCAGCATATGTTGTATTCCGTAATCTATCCTGCCGAAAATAGTGAGCGCAGATATAAACCCTGCAAAGATCGCCAGCCCTCCCAAACGTGGTGTAAGCTGCTCATGCACCGTACGATTGTTCGGTTCATCGAGAAGTTTTTTCTTATGCGCCACCTGGATAATAGAAGGGATTGCAAATACTGAGATCAGAAAAGCCCAGGAGAAAGGGAGGATATTTCGTATTAAGCTTTCAAGCATCGGATTGTCATAATCATTATTAAATACGTTTGCCTTCCTCTTTATGTTTCCGGATTGCATCCTTATCATAAGGGACAAAGAAGTACAAATATATTACTCTGGAATAGCGGAACATGAAAGGGCCTATCAGCAAAAGAACACCCAGATAAACACTAAAAAAGACAAGAGTGGGTACTTTCAGAATTATTTCCAGTACAAGAAAGGCAACTCCAGTTAGAATAACGGTAAAAGCATAATTGACATACATTCCTCCTGTATAGAATCCCGGCTCCGGTTCAAAAGGCTGACCACACTCTTTACATGAGTGCGGCATTTCATGAACTCTTTTTATATTATAAGGATTGGAAGTCACGAACAGGTCTCCCTGATGACATCTTGGGCATTTCATCCTCAGCACTGCGGAGGTTACTGTTGTCAGATTTTCTGCCATTATGCTCCAAGTTCTTTTACTAAGTCTATATACTGCTGCATCGCCTCTTCTTTCGTCATTCCGTTGAGTGCTTCCCATGCATTATATTTTGCAATACCTCTAAAATCAAACATATTGGCAGGTTTCTCAATGTTCACATCTCCTTCCGTGGCTTGTTTAAACAAACTGTACAGCTTAAGCAGGTTTTCATTGCTTTGCTCCGGTAAAGATTTTGACTTTACGGAAGCCTCTTCAAATTGTGATTTCAGGTCCATAATGAATATCATTGATTACAAGCATAAAATTAAGAATAATTCCTACTTTTGCGGCGATGGTTATCAATTTATTTAATTCCGAAAGCAAAATTGTCATTACGTGCCCGAAACGCATGAATGTATGGCTTAAAACTGAAGTCCTGGCACTGGGGTATACGGACCTGGAAGAATCTCATATGAGTATCAGCCTTAAAGGAACGATGGAGGATTGTATGAGGCTTAATCTTCATCTCCGCACCGGGCATACGGTTCTGTTTCTGCTGAAAGAATTTTTTGCCCAAACCCCGGACGATCTTTACAAAGCGATGCTGGAAATTCCCTGGGAAAATTATATCGATGTAAACGGCTACTTCAGCGTTACTTCCTTTTCCGATAATCCGGAGATCCTGGACAGTCGTTTCCCGAATCTGAAATGCAAAGATGCCATCGCAGACCGCTTCATTTCTCAAAAAGGCCGGCGGCCAAACTCCGGACCCGACCGGAACAAAACGGTGATCAACCTTCACTGGAAAGATAACCGTGCCGCGGTATACATTGATACCTCTGGCGAAACGATCGCCAAACACGGATACCGGAAGATCCCTTTTAAAGCACCGCTGCAGGAAAGTCTTGCGGCAGCTCTTCTTCTGGCCAGTAAATGGGACCAAGATTCTGTTTTCGTCAATCCGATGTGTGGAAGCGGGACTCTGGCTATTGAAGCTGCCTTACTTGCCCAGAAACGTGCCCCCGGATTACTCAGAAGTAATTTCGGATTTATGCATCTCTCCGGATTTGATCCTGCCCGCTGGGAAGCGCTCCGGAAGGAAGCAAGGTTGTCGGCCCGGAAAAACATTGATTTTAAAATAATTGCTTCAGATCTCAACGAAGATGCTATTCAGGCAGCTAAGCGGAACGCTGCAACGGCTGGGGTAGATCATGTGATCGATTTTATCTGTTGTGATTTCAGAGAAACTCCTGTGCCTGAAAACGGAAATGGGGTAGTAATGATCAATCCCGAATACGGAGAACGTCTGGGAGATGTGGCTGAGTTGAAAATCATCTACAAAGAAATCGGTGATTTCTTCAAAAAGAAATGCGGCGGATATATGGGGTATGTATTTACCGGTAATCTTGATCTGGGGAAACAGGTAGGCTTAAAGCCTAAACGGAAGATCGAATTTTACAACAGCAAAATTGATTGCCGCCTGCTGGAATTTGAACTATACAGCGGCAGTAAAAAGAATCCCGAGAGTAATCTTTAATGGCTCTATTCCCGGATTTGGTTGTTCTACTGACAAACAGTTTGTGGGGACACAAATCGAAACTTCGTTATAGGATTGTTATTATTAAAACAACCCAACCCGGGAATAGAGTCTCTTTAATTTGTTCTGCCTAATGGCCTATCTTTTCCAACCAGCTCCAGTTCGTATAACATCCGTTTTCATCGCATACACAACATTTCAGTTTGTCTCCAAATACTTCGGGTTTTAAAATAGACTTCCCTTTCAGTACTCTCAGACATTCCTGAACTCCTTCAATAATAGAAGGATGAGGATGGATCAACTCCGCAAGGTCTTCGATTCCCCGGTCCATATGGATCAGAAGAGCGACTGCCTGAATGGCACTGGACGCATGCACTCCAATTGCTCTCATGCCGAGAATTTTCATTTCGTCATCATTGGTCACCAGGATCTTGAAAAACCCATTGGTGTTTTTCATCGCAATGGCACGAGGAATCACGCTATAGTCAAGGGTTACCACCCGATAGGCGATCTTTCTCCGCTGCGCTTCCTGCTCGTTGATCCCTACTCCTGCTGTTTCCGGATTCAGGAACATGATGGTAGAAATATTGCGATAGTCCAGTTCCGTTTTTACTCCGCCAAATATTTTTTCTACCGCATGGCGACCTTCCATTTCTCCCACGTTCACCAGGGCAATGTCTGCCGTGAGATCCCCTACAGCATATATATTGGGGACAGTAGTTTGAGAATCGTTGTTTTTGATAGTCCCGTTTTCCAGTAGTTCAATACCTACGTCTTCCAGACCAAGCCCTTCCACATTGACCACACGACCGACAGAGACCAGCGCTTTCTCCACATTAAATAATTCTTTATGGCCATCCTTGTATTGTAGCTCATACTCTACCCTTCCGTCTTTTATTCTCATGCCTACAAGCTGGGAGTTGCGGTGCACATTAACGCCCTTTACAATCATATTTTCTTCGATCTTCGCCGTAAGGTCAGCATCTTCTACCGGTAAAATACGATCACCTTTGTCGATGATGTTTACTTTTGTATAGCCAAAATTTGAAAAAATAGTAGCCCATTCGCACCCAATCACTCCGGCTCCTACAATCACGATACTTTCCGGAAAACTGTCGAAATTTTCAATACCATCACTGGTCACGATTATTTTTTCATCTACGGGAATATGAGGTAGTTTGCGGGGACGGCTTCCGGTAGCGAGTATGATATAGTCGGCGTATACCTCTTCTGTGCTGCCGTCTGATTTGGTAATGATTATTTCATTCTTTGTTTTTAACTTTCCGGTTCCCCGGATATAATCAAAAATATCATCGTGCAACTCATGAAGCTTGTCTACGTGTGATTCCAGGATATTTTTTCTTATTTCAATCGCTTCTTTTACATCTCCTACAATATCGGGAAAGGACACATCAAACTTTCCCTTCATATATTTTGCCACTTTGCCTCTTGCGGATACTATGTCTTTCGAGAGCTCCCAAAATGTTTTGGAAGAAAGGGCTCCATTATACAACCCTGCTCCGCCCAGTTTTTCCTTTTCAATCAATAAGACATTTTTGTTAAAGTCGAGTGCCCGCATTGCTGCCGCATATCCGGAAGGGCCTCCTCCTATTACACATAAATCGTATTTCTTCATAACATTTAAGAGTCGTATAAGGCTTAGTGAGGTTTGAATATAAGACAATTATAGATGAATACAAAAAAGAAACCTGTTCCTCCCGAAGGAAGAACAGGTTTTGACTGGTGGAAAGAGGTGTTTATTTATTCTACAATAAACTTAGTGATTCTGGCGGCATCCCCTTTTATTCGCAGATAGTAAAGTCCGGAAGCAAGAGCGGAAGTATTCAACTCTATTGAGTTCGTGCCCTCCTGTACCTGAAACTGTCCTTCGCTGACTACTTTGCCCGGATTATCAAAGATCTCTACGACAATCGTCTCGTCTTGTGCACTGATATACTCAAGGGTTATATTCTGTCCCTGCTTAACGGGCACCGGATATAGCCTTATTTCCTGGGAAAGTCCGTCGTTTCGGACAGCTCTGATAGGAGAATAATGAGGGGTCTGATCAAAATCAACTTGTTTCAGTCTGTAATAAACAACTCCTGTATACGGGGCCTCTGCATCCAGGTATTGATACGACAAGGTATTGCTTGAATTCCCTGCGGCAGCTACCTGTCCTATGTTTTCAAAATTCACACCATCCACACTTCTCTGAATGATGAAGTAAGCACTGTTTTCTTCGGAAGCAGTACTCCAGACAAGTGTATTGCCACGGGACGACTTCTTAACCTCAAAGGAAAGTAACTCCACCGGAGCCACGCAGTTCTCCTCGCCGCATATCCACAGGCGGCCGCAGCTAAATACATTTCCTGCGGTAAAATTCCAGTTAAAGGAATGACCGTAGTTAGGTGTAGCATTTCCGTCACGTGTCGAGTTGATGATCTGGATCGCATTGTTTCCGGATGATTCGTTGTAAGGGAATGCTCCTGCACAGTCCTGATAGTACAGGCCATTATTAGCGTCCACAAATATCCCGTATTTCGTTCCGGGTGTCACACCGGTAAAGGAATATCCTACGGAAAGAGTTCTTACAGTGGCCGCTGCCGGATGGGCATATGACTGTGTAGCACTGGTAAAGATAGGAGTGGCCGAAACATCCGGCACTTCCACCGGTACGTTGGCAGTTCCATTCCATACCATTATTATCCGGATAGGAACTATTTTTACCACATAATTTACACTTCCTGCATATCCCTGAGGAGGCTGCACAATATCAATCGTATTTAGCGTAAGATCTCTGTTTACAGAAAACAACTGAGGAGAACGAGTTCCATTTTCCGCACTTGTTCCGCTGCAAGGTCTCATCACCGGTCCTACGGTAGCATTAAAGCTGCTTACGTCTTCCGCATACAGGCCAGAGGCACATCCCGGAGTAGTTCTGTTTGTCGCATTATAGGCAAGACTGATCGACGGATCGGTATCTCCCGGATTAAGAGGAGTTCCTCCGGTAGGTACGGTATACCATTTCACATGAGTAGTTCCTGTCACTGAGAACTCAGCGGTGTTGGCACTGGAACAATATTCTCCTGTCCCGGTAAAGGTCGGAGATGGGCTGGAGATAATCATTTCATCACTTCCAGGCAAACATCCTGCTCTCGTTCCGCTAACTCTGTACGTGCCGGGTTGCGTAGCTGTGTAGGTTGGTTGGGTAGCTCCTGTGATGTCCACCCCATCACGTTGCCATTGAATGCTTACAGGAGGATTTGAAAGTCCGGAACTCAGCAATTCATTCACCGGAAGGCATCTTACTCTGTCAGGTCCCAGATTTACAGTAATAGGGGATACCTTGAATATGACAGAGTCTCTTCTCGGACAACCCGGGATAAATTCATAACACAGGTACAATTTGGTATTATCTGCCGGTGTCGGAGGCTCGTTGTACGTAGCAGCAGTAGATAAAGTAACTCCTGCGGTCTTCTTCCAGGCCAGGTTATAGGAGCCAGGAAGTCCCGGATCAAGATTGTACGGGAAAGCAATATTACAATTATACACAGTATCAGGAAGCACACTGGATTGCCCCAAAGACTCCAGGTTTGGAATATTGGAACAGCTTGTATTAAAGTTAATGGCGTCAATGGCAAGGTCGTTTCCATTTCCTGTGGTCACAAGATTTTGCAATCTGATGGTAATAGGTCCTGTCAAATTGGCTGTCCATACTACATAAAACTGCTGCCAGTCGTGGG
>CAYTGJ010000003.1:911-6099 GCA_964437245.1 uncultured Chitinophagaceae bacterium | reverse complement strand
GTCGTGGGTGGTTGAACTGGCATTCAGGTTCGCTCCCAGCTGCACATTGTTAATGGAGAATCTTAATTCCGGAGGATTTTCAAATGTTCCGTTGATGTTAGAAATCCAGGCTGAAAAGAAATAAGTCGTCCCGTTCAATACATTTACGGTACTGCTCCAGGCATTTTTACCAGCTACCCCGTCAGCATCGATGACCAGGTAATGATTCGCCGATCCGGCTGGTTCGCCGGGAGGATTAGGTCCTGTAGGATTTGAGAAATAGGAATTTCTTGCATGGGCATCGTTTGTCACAGTCCATGATCCGGGAGCAATAGAACCTCCGTTACAACTGTTATTATAATTATAATCACTTGAGAATGAAGTACACCCTCCCTGGAAACTTCCGTTCGAAATCAAGTTTGTTCCATTTACGACAGGACACATTTGCCCTTTTGCTGCAAATGCCATCGTTACCACCAACCACAAAACACCAAGTAACTTATTCATATTCTCACGTTTAAACAGACTTTATATCGTATAACTATTATAATATTAATTATTACAGTTTTAAGCTATATACGTGAAACTACGTAATGGTAAATAAGATTATTTATGTTTTTTATAAAAAAAATATAATTTCATATTTGAAAATGGTAATAATACGAACCAACCCTGACATGCCTGACGTACAAAAGCTAAAATACCCTTTTAATAGTATTATAAAGACATTTTCGAAAAAGAGCTTATTAGTTGCCATCCGCTATCTATCAAAAAGCAAAAACCAAAATATGTGCAAAAAAAAACTTCTACCCTTTTCCAAAAGAGCTGGATTATAGCACTATATTAAAAACACAAGTGTTATATTTTTAATAATACAAAAAAACAACAAAGTCCCTCTATTTTTATCCCAATAAAATAAAAATGGACCCATTTTAATTAAAAATGAGTCCATTTTATTACTCTTTATTAACTTTAACGATTTTTGACTCCTCGTTGGTATGGATTTTTATAAAATACACTCCGGGAGACAATTCTTCGCCCAATTGGTATTCCTGGTATCCTTTCCAGTCCGTTTTATGGATCAGTAACTGTCCTAAACCATTTAAAACAGACAGTTCATAGGTATCATCCGAAAGGACCTGGACCGTCAGTTCTTTATTAAATGGATTTGGATAACAAAGTACCCCAAATTGCCGGCCGGCCTCTACTTTTACCACATTGGTTCCTGCCGTAGTGCTGTCATAATCCACTTGAGTAATCCGGTAATAATATACCTGGTATTCTTTGGCCGAAGGATCATGGTATTCGTATTCCCGGACCGTATGACCATTTCCGGCACTATTCACCACTGTAAGAGTACTGAAATTGATCCCATCCTCCGATCGTTCTACAAGGAAATGACGGTTATTGAACTCACTGGCGGTAGCCCAGGTTACCACCACATGCTGACGGGTACGGACCGCCTTGACATAAATAAAGGAAACAGGAGTAGCCATATCACATCCCACCACATTCTGAGAAGCGATGTTGTTGATTCCATACACCCGGGCATATGCCATATTGGTAATAAAATCATCGCAGGTCAGCACGGTAGCCTGGAACGTTCTTACTACGGAGGATCCCGCCAGGATAGGGCCAGGTACAACCGGCCAGGTAATAGTAGAGCCTGCTAAAACTCCTGCATTAGAGATCGCAGTTACAGACCCTAACTGGGCAGGAACTTCATCGGTCATGACCAGGTCAAATGAGGAATCAAAATGGGTTTTGTATGCTGTTATCCTTTGTTGTGAATTATTACTGTACAATCCTGCATATCCCGGATTCAGATTGGTGATTCCGGAAATTACTTTTAAAGGAGCTCCGGAAAAATTATTGACCCAGAAATAAAGTTTATCATCCACCAGTTCTGCTCTTATCATAATAGGATTCGCACTTCCTCCATACGAAATATTGGTCTGGCTGAAAATCGAAGTCGTATTATTAAAGAGCTCAAGATTCATGGTATTGTTGCCCATAGGATTGGGGGTGATCTGCAGCCTGATGCCGTTAAAGCCTGCCTGCCCCGGCGTACCGGCGGTATGACGGAAGATAAGGGAAACCGGACTGGAGTTGGTAGGAGCAATGGTCACTTCCATATATCCGTTCTCCCCATGCGACTTACGATGTCCGAAAGCGTATCCTGTAGCACCCTGAGAAGGATTTCCGGGAGCATTTCCATCCAGTGACAGAGGATTATTGGCAAGGTTTGGAATCACTCCGCTTCCCAAGGCCTGCCATTCTGAAGCATTTGCTCCGGCTCCAAATACACCGTTGACAATCGTTCCGTCCGTGTTATTGAATTCAAGCATATAATTAATTACATCTCCTGCTACTGCTACCGTCCTGTCGGCTGTTTTTCTCAGGGATGTTTCGGTCGGAGCTGTAGGAGGCACAGGATTGCAGGTAATCCTCAGATTCACCCTTGAAGAATCCGGAGAGTCTGTTTCTGACCTGATGTACCCTATGTTAGGGAAAAGAAGATCCGGAGACGGGCATGGCGGGTCTTTGGCAATCACCTGATAGGCCAGATCACCCGTTTCGCCTACCAACATCACCGGGATACTCCATCGTACGATACCTGTATACGATGCCCCTCCCGGAGCTGCCGTATAGGTAGCAGTTACTCCCAATGCGAGGTTGTCGGTAAAACCGTTCCAGGTCAACTGCTCCGGAATCGTATCGATGACCTCCACATTATAGGTCTCCCTTCCCGGCAACGGTCCGTTGCCGGCAATCCTTCTCCAGGTATAACCGTCCCATTCTTCTACGAGCAGGCGATCATAATTAGGGACGGGAGGATCGCAAACATCTTTACTGTAATTATTGACCACCACATTCAGATTGTTTGGGTTCGCCCAACTGTTCGTGATGGGCGTAAGCCGTCTATCCTGCCCGTCCACTTTCCCTATGTCCAGCGTATTTGAATAGGACCAATCATCCGTCAACCTGGCGGCCAGACTTGAAGGAGGAGTTGATTCCATTTTCGTACGAAGGAATCCCGGACCAATTACCCCTTTATGAATGAGGTATATATTGTCCAGCTTATCGTAAATATGACTACTCGGAGCAGTCAGCACATTGGCAAAGCGCAACATGATCCGTTGGTTCCAGCTACCGAGTGCATCACTTCCCCAGGGAATTGCCTGGTAAGAGAAGGTGATCCGTTCGGCGGCCGGCAAGGCCGCAGGATTATAAAAATATTTATCCAGGTCATTCTGGTTGTCTACCGAAAATGCCCAGCCGGTTGGATTGGTCGCTGCATTGTACAACCCTACTGCGGCTGCATCGTTCATAAAATACGAGATCCGATAGTTGTGCATATTCACATAGGCTTCAGGAGCAGAATGCCAGAAGCGGTAGAACTGGTAGAACGTATTGCTTGGCAGATAATAGTTTCCATACGAAATCACGACTCTGTCTCTTCCTCCGTTCAGCCAGAGATCCGGGCCAGACAGGTTTTCAAATTCCAGCTTGAAGTTTGCGATATCTCCGGGGTTCATCACAGGCCGGTCTACTGTCTTTTCTATTTTCAGAGACCGTGCTTGCAGGAGGTCCACACAGTTACGCTCCATGGTATAGGTAGCATTGTTCGGATATTCGTTGCTGATCCAGGGATCAGAATTAGAGGCAGTAATCGTACTGGTAAGACATATTCTGCTTTGTACAGGTGCTGGTCTTACCCGCACGGTAAATTCGACCTCTCCCTGTGTAGGAGGGATCCCTGTGGCCGTCTGGAATCCCGGTACAATTCCGATATTCCAGGTAACGGTTCCTCCACTGAAAACCCCGCCATTTGTAGCAGAAACAAATTCATAATCGCTGTCGAGTAATGTGCTGATCGAAACTCCTGTCGCATTCAATGATCCGTAATTGCGGTAGCTTACGGTATAGGTGATAAGATCCAACGGATAGGCATATGTTTTATCAACGGCCATGTATACTTTCATATTAGCGCCTGCTACCATAGTGGTAGGTGGATGCAGGTTTCCGGAAGTCGTCAGCATTCCCAGCACGCGAAACCAGTCATGAAAATACTTAGGGGTGTTTTTAATATATCGTTCTTCGTCCGTAGCAGTTTTAGGCAAAGAAGGGACGGCTCCATCCCACAGAAGTTCCGACTGACGGTATATTTCTGCAATAAGATCAAGATCTTCCGAGGCTACGGCAGCAGGTGCTCCTGCCCCTACATTAAAGTTCGTACGAAAATTATCACTTCCCTGTGCTCCGGTCACCAAATGAGCCTGCTTAATATTGACCACTCCTTTCCAGTCCGGGCAGCTCAGATCCGGAGAGGCTCCCAGCTTCTGGCAGTTTGCGGCAGAATTTGCGCTTGGTAGTGTACGCGGATACTTCAGGAAATCAGCATGTCTTATCCCCATGTCCCGTTCATAGGTATTTCCGATCGGCTCTACTTCATGTGTCACGGGGTTCCAGCGTGTAGTAGGATTGCCATGCCATACATAATTCAGAATGGTTCTCCAGGCAGCTCTGAAGTCTTCTCCTCCCGGACCGCTGGGATGCTGTCCGAAGGTAGTCACCGAGCCATCGTTGCTGACCGTACAGCTTCCAGAACTGGCAATATATCCTTTGGCATACATCTGCCCCATGAGCCAGTCGGAAGAGGCTTCTCCTCTTAAAAACTGGTTGACCTGCCAGGGGGTTCCGCCATTTGCTGTCAGAAATTTGGCAAACTGATTAAAGTAAGCAGGTCCGATATAATCCGTATATAAACCGTTTACATTATACGCTTCCGGCTTAGAGTGTGCCCATGGATACGTTGTGTTCGCAGCACCATATCTCCAGGAAGTAGTTTCCTGCCATGTGTTTCCATTTTTACAATAACCATCTACTCCGATATCTCCCGACATATGACCTGTATAGGCTCCACTCAGGTTGTTCAGACGAAACGTGTCTACCAGCGCTTTGATCATATTCAGCGCTTCTGTTCTATAGCTTATAGGATTCCCGCAGGCATCGTTAATTCCCATATTATCTCCCCACTGCTCATAAGCCAGCAAAAGTCCCATCGCAATATCATAATCGCCGTCTGTGGCAGAGTCATTATCTCCGTGTCCGTCCGGAGTTGTTTCCACATTTTTCCACCCCGGCAGATTTGCTCCGTAACGATACCCCATCCGGAGGTCGGCACAATCGAAATATTTTTTTACTT
>CAYTGJ010000003.1:0-901 GCA_964437245.1 uncultured Chitinophagaceae bacterium | reverse complement strand
ATCCGATCATGGGGTAAAAGAGTTAATGGTTTAAAAGTTAATCGTTAAAAGGTGCCGTAATATTTTTTTACTTTACTCAAACGATTGTCGTGAATCCACAACCACAATCCGTCAAAGGCTTCCTTGTCTGCGAAATAAGCTGCTGCGAGCAGAGCATACCCATCCCCTTCCGATACAAACGTATTGTTGTTATAAGGAACACTGCTATGGTTGTAGACAATATATCTTTTTCCGTTCAGTACCTTTCCTGGTACATACAGACACCGGTGCATCATGATCTTATAGCTTTCCCTCATGGTTTTTTCCATATCCGCATGTGTCACTCCCTCCGCATTATACTTTGCCAGCGTTTTCCCCACCGTATATTCGACAAACTGGGGGAAAGGAAATTTAGGATTTCCGGTATTGATAGCAGTATGAATCGTATCGGCAGGCCATGTTTGTGCGTTTAGCTTCAAAAAGACCGCACTCATTAACAGCATAAAAATACAACAGACGTATGACCGTGTGTGTTTCATAGTTTTGTTTATAAGTAAGTAATTTTTTCACTGTTGGTTGTGTTGCCTAAACCAACAGTGTTTTTTTTATTCGTTTTTCACAAGCCTGATCCTTGTTTTGTCAGAACCGGCTTCTACCTGTATGATGTAAGTACCCGAAGGTAATCCTTGTCCCAGGGATACTTCACGGTTTGTACCCACCGTGTAGCTTTCCAGTTCAACTCCCAGTACAGAAATGATCTTTACGCTTGCTTCGGGATCGCTACTCCGCACGATCAAGGTGACAGAAGAATAGAACGGGTTAGGATGATAGCTTACCGCAAACGTGTTGCCCGATACTACTTTTTCAATCGTCGTTTCGGTAGAGGAACCATCGTAATCAACTTGTCGGATCCGGTAATAGG
>CAYTGJ010000002.1:77825-87774 GCA_964437245.1 uncultured Chitinophagaceae bacterium | reverse complement strand
GAATTGCAGGCCTTGTTCCAAGATCGGGTATCAGAAATGCCCTGAAGGCCATTTTAAATGCATGTATGAGCAGGATTTTGGCTCTGTCCGCATTTAGTCACCTGCCAGACCCGGGAATTGTTTTTGAAACTTCTTAAAACCAAAAAGCCCCATCGGGGAGATGGGGCCTTTTTGGACTAATAAACCTTACCTTATTAAAACAATTGAAAACTACTTTCAATCTATAATATTAACGCAATAACTTCTCCGATAGTTCAAAAATACTTGACAATCACCAGGGTTAGACATGAAAAAACCTTACCGGCGAGGTAAGGTTTGAGACATTTTAAAGGAAACGGAGAGATGTAAGAATTAGATCTTTTTAACATCAACTGCATTTTGCCCTTTTTTACCATCAACAACGTTGAAAGTAACCTTGTCGTTTTGGCGAACTTTGTCCTTTAATCCTGAAACGTGAACAAAGATTTCGCGGTTTGAATTGTCCTCCTTGATAAAGCCAAAACCTTTGCTTTCATTGAAGAATTTTACTATACCTGTATTCATGATAATATTAATTTAATTATTATAAAGGTAAGGAAATATTGATGTAAATAAAGAACTTATATATAAAATTTAGGAATTTTTTTTTGAAAAAATTGTCTTTGTTATTCACATTTGCGACGTGAACGATACAGAAATACCCTTTATTGTGCTTTTTTTGCCTCTTCCAGCAGTTTTATGATCTTTTCTTTGTCTGAAATCTGCTGTTTTGCCAGTTCTAGTTCCAGCTTTAAATGCTCAATTTCGGAAAGATGCTTGTAATATTCCAGCCTGATTTTTTCATTTTCAGGGTCTTTCGTAGTGTTTTTTTTATCCCACTTGTAGATTTCTTCCGTCGATACCTGTAATATTTTGGCAATCTTTTCTAATCTGTCAACCGTGAGTGATATCTGGCCACGTTCGATTTTTCCATAAGTAGAATAGTCTATCCCCAAATCATACGCTATGGATTCCTGGCTAATGCCTTTGGATCTGCGAATGTTCTTAATGTTTTCTATTACGTCAGACATTTGTATTCTCAAATTTAGCCCAAATGTTGTAAAGTTATCTTAAAGGCAAAAGGCATATTAATTGTAAAATAGGACTATGGATGCTTGTTTCCCGCTAAATTCATTACATCGTAACGGGAAAGATTCCAATGCCTAAATGTTCCTTAAGTTAAACAAAAAAACCAGCTTATAGAACTAAATGATTCAAATTGGTCTAATTGTCAATCGCCCAAATATCTGCTCGATTGTGATTTAATTAAGATAATTTCAATAGAAATTGTTTAAACTCATTGAAATTATTACTCATTGGGATAGATTTTTTCTCTTTTTTTAACACAGTCGCAAGTTTTTCAGGGATCTCGATTTTCTGTCCCAGAATGTCTTCCACAATGTCAATGAATTTGGCCGGATGGGCCGTAGAGAGCAGAATACCGGTGGCATCGGTACCTGATTCATTCATATACTCTTTCAGTCCGAGATAGGCTACCGCTGTATGCGGACACATTACATAGCCGGTTTCTTCGTAGACCGTTTTGATGGCAGTACGAGTGTCAGCATCCTGGTAGGCTTTTCCCACGATCTCCTCCTTTACTTTTTCAAGATCGCTGTCAAATAACGCCTGAATCCGGGCAAAATTGCTCGGATTTCCAACATCCATAGCATTGGAAATAGTGGCTACAGAGGCTTTTGGCTCAAAAAGCCCTGTCCACAGGTATTTTGGTACAATATCGTTTGCGTTGGTAGCCGCTACAAATTTTTGGATAGGAAGCCCCATCCGTTTGCCGATCAAGCCACCACAAATATTGCCGAAGTTGCCGCTTGGGGTACAGAATACTACCGGTTTCCCTAGTTTTTTTACCTGCGCATACGCATAAAAATAATAAAAAGACTGAGGGATCAGGCGGCTGATGTTGATGGAATTCGCCGAGGAAAGGGTTAATTTCTCATTCAGCTCTTTGTCAAGGAATGCCTCTTTTACCATACGCTGGCAATCGTCAAAATTACCGCTCACCTCCAGCGCCGTTACATTTTGGCCAAGGGTGGTCAATTGTTTTTCCTGGATATCACTTACTTTTTTGCTAGGGTAAAGGATTGTGACCTTGATCCCAGGCATATTGAGAAATCCCTGGGCTACCGCGCTTCCGGTATCTCCGGAGGTGGCCACCAGGATATTGATCTCTTTGTTTTCTTTCTGAAGAAAATAAGACATCAGCCTGGCCATGAACCGGGCTCCGAAATCTTTGAAGGCAAAAGAAGGACCGTGAAACAGCTCCAGTACATATAAATTATCTTTCAGCGGTACTACCGGAGCATCAAAGGTGATAACGTCCTGAATGATCTGGCGCAGGTCGGCTTCCGGAACATCGTCGCCAATAAGGGCTTTACTTACCTCAAACGCAATCTCCTGAAAAGAACGCTGCTCGATCGTGTCAAAGAAACTTTTGGGAAGTGCCGGGATCTCTGTCGGCATATATAAACCATTGTCAGGAGGAAGACCTTTGAAAACGGCTTCTTTCAGACTTACTGTTGTATTCGGGCTTTTGGTGCTGTAAAGTTTCATTTTGTATTCGGGATAAGAGAACAAGAGCGTGGCCTGTAGAAAGGGCCATTCATCTCCGATGCTCTTGCATGTTAGATTATTTTCGGGGCAAAGATAAGTAAATATTTGCGGAGAGAAAAAAGTCGAGGATAAAGTAAAAATGTGCAGGGAAGCAGGGAGTTAGGTCTCTCCGGGCACAGGCCGTAGGGAATTAATCTGTCAGTGGACGGGTTCCGGCATAATGTGCAGACGTTTTTTTAAAAAGTGAAGGAGCTTTAGTACATTTATAAACTTAAATCAGTCTATGAAAGCACTCTGTTTTTTCTTTTTGCTCCTGGCAGGAGTGTGGATCCCTTGTTATGGTCAGAAGACCTGTTCGGCAGAGGAAGTACACAAAGTGGTCAGTGTTTTCAAAAAGGAACACTATGCTCCGAGGGCAATAGACAATGTGTTTTCCGAAAAACTGTTCTATAAATTTATCCACTCGGTCGATCAGAAACATCTGTTGCTGCTGAGGCCGGAAGTTCTTGCCTGGTCTGAATACAAGCATTCGCTGGACGATGAACTGAACAACCACCAATTGAAATTTGTAGCCCAGGTGGCTCCTGTTTACCGCCAGAGCCTGCAACGGGCGCAGAAAATTCTGGAAGCGCTTAAAACGAAAGGCTTCCGCGCGGCTCCAAACGATCAGTACATCCCCCATCACCTGGATAGCCTGGACTATGCCTTGACAGAGACAGAGCTGGCAACCCGCTGGGAAAAATACCTGAAGCTGGAGACTTATCTGAAGGATTTTCAGAACAGGCAGGACAGTATTGCCGGGAAACCTTCGCTCCCGGATCTCTATCAGCAGGTAATTAACCGTACGCTTGCCAGGATCAACCGGGAGACCCAGGAAAATAAAAAATCGCTGAAGCATTTATATTATGAATATGCCCGTTGTATCCCGGCATTGTTTGACGCTCATTCCAGCTATATGTCCTACCACGACTATCAGAATTTCGAATCCATGCTTTCCGGGGAGAATTATAAGTTTGGCATTACCATCGATAAAAATAAACTGGGAGCAATAGAGGTGGTACGGATCACACCGGGATCACCGGCCTGGAAGTCGGGGAAGATAAACATCGGGGATGTCATTACTCATTTGCGGTGGCAAAACGGGGCGAAAGTAGAGCTGGACGGACTGGAACTGCAGGAGGTGTCAGAGCTGCTGGATTATTCCAATAATCTTTTTCTGGAATTCACACTCCGCCCGGCCACAGGAGCAGTACAGGTACTTTCTTTGAAAAAAGAGAAAACAACCTCCTCGGAAAACCTGGTGAAAGGATATATTCTTGCCGGAAAAGATGGCAAAAAGATCGGCTATATCTGCCTTCCTTCTTTTTATACATTGTTTGAGTCTGAAACCATGCTGGGCTGTGCCAATGATGTAGCCCGGGAACTGGTAAAGCTGCGCCAGGAGAATATAGAGGGGCTAGTGTTTGATCTCCGCAATAACGGAGGAGGATCGCTGAAAGAAGGACTCGAACTGTCCGGGCTTTTTATAAATGAAGGTACTCTGGCATTGTATAAGAAAAAAGGACAACCGGCCGGTTCTATGAAAGACTTGTATCGGGGAACAGCGTACAGTGGTCCGATGGTCGTGATGGTCAACGGGCATAGTGCTTCTGCCTCAGAATTGATGGCCTCTACCTTGCAGGATTTTAATCGTGCGGTGGTCGTGGGTTCGGATACATACGGTAAAGCTACAGGACAGGAACTCATCCCGCTCAATCCTCTTGAAACAAGAGTGCCGGATTCATTACGATCCGGATTTGTTTCGGTAACGTTGCTGAAGCTATACCGCGTTACAGGAAAGTCTAACCAGCGTTCAGGATTGCAGCCGGATATTGTACTACCGGATCCGTTTGTCAATCTTTATGAAAACGAATCGAAAGAACCTGAAGCAATGGAGAAGGATACCGTATTGAAAAAAACGTACTATCAACCTTTATCCCCGTTGCCGCTGGAAAAGCTCAGGACACTTAGTGCCGGCAGGATAAGCCTTAATGCAGGTTTCGCTAAGGTAGAGAAACTGGCAAAAAAATATTCCCGTGTCTTCGAGATCAGCGATGTCACAGTCTTATTGAATCAGGAAGCAATCAGGAAACTATGCCAGGACTATATTGCCTGGCAGGAGGATGTGAAGAAATATTATTATGCCGAAACTTCGGTGTATACCGTACAGCCGACGTTGGCAGACGGAACGCTGAACCAATTGTCAGAAGAAGACCGGCTGCTTTCCGAATATTCTATACGAAAGATCCGGACTGATCTGGCGCTGGAAGAATCTTTTTTAATTGTAAATGATCTTATAAATACAAAATAAACAAACCCTCAAAACGCTTATGCAACGTCAATTGATTTTTCTTATACCAGTATGCCTGGTGATGTTATGGAGTACCGCTCTTTATGCGCAGACCCCGGATAGCCCGGTGGAGTATATGAACTATATAAATGCTGTACAGAACCCGATCCAGCAGGAATATATGAACTATGCCAGTGCAGTGGCAAGAGGGAAAAGTGCCCGGAAGGTAGAAGGGAAAAGAAAAGAACTAATCCAGTCTGTAGTCAATGCCCAGAACAAGATCAAAGCGCTGGGCCCCTACAAAGGAGATAAGAGCTACCGGGATTCAACAGTGAAATTTCTGAACATGGCCTACAAGGTACTCAAGGAAGACTATTCAAAGATCATCGATATGGAAGAGGTGGCGGAACAATCCTACGATGCAATGGAAGCTTATTATCTTGCACAGGACCTTGCTTCTGGAAAGCTCGATGAAGCAGGAGCAATGGTGGATTCTGCGTTTTACGCATTCGCCAGGAAAAACAATGTGACCATTCAGGACCAGGGGATGAGTGACCTGGCCAAAAAGGTCCAGAAAGCTTCGGAAGCAATGTCGTACCAGCGAAAAGTATACCTGATATTTTTTAAGCCGTACAAGCAGGAAGCTTATCTGCTGGATGCGATCAATAAGAAAAATCTCAGCGGTATCGAACAGAACAAAAACAGCCTTGTCGATCTTGCAGACGAAGCACTCAGTAAACTGGACACCATGAAAGCGTTTAACAATGACAGAAGCCTGATCAATGTGGCCCGGGAGTTTCAGAACTTCTATAAAGAGGAGTGTAAAAGCAAGATCGGACTAGCTTCCGAACTTATTATCAAAGAAGAAAATTTCACTAAAACTAAAAAAGCATTTGAGGCAAAAAGTCCGGCAGACCGCAAGCAGGCGGATGTAGATGCGTTCAATGGCTCCGTTAATGAATACAATAAAGCGGTAAATAATTATAATGCGGCTAATACAACGCTGAATGCCCAGCGTTCGGCCTTGCTTGAAAAATGGAACAAAGCGTCTCAGGCTTTCCTGGACAAGCACATCCCTAAGAAATAACTAGTAGAAACAGCGAAGGGGGAACTGGTGGTTTCAAATGAACCACCAGTTCCCCCTTCGCTATGATTTAGTATCTTAGTTGTTTAGTTAAACGCCTTCTGCTTCTACCTCTTTTACTTCCGGGATCATTCTTTTTAGCAGATTTTCAATGCCAGCCTTAAGCGTTACCGTAGAAGAAGGGCAGCCGCTGCAGGATCCCTGTAGGGCTACTTTTACAAGCCCGGTCGATTCGTCAAAAGAACTGAAATTGATTGCTCCTCCATCTTGTTCTACCGCAGGACGGATATATTCATCCAACAGCGTTTTGATCTTTTGAACTACTTCCGGTTCTTCGGAATTTATTTCCAGGGACGAATTTTTAGTCAGCTCGATAAACAGTGGTTTATCTTCTTCCAGGTGGCCTTTGATCACTGATTTGATCATGGGTACTATATCTTCCCAGTCAATATCATCCGATTTGGTCACCGTGATAAAATTGGAGGAAATAAAAACACGTTTTACAAAGCTGAAGCGAAACAGATCTGCAGCAACCGGACAATTAACGGCACTGGCAGGATTGGCGAAATCAACGGATTCCGGAACGAGCGGAAATTCCACACAAAACTTGAGGGAATTTGGGTTCGGATTGGTTTCCGTATGAATGTTTACGATTCGTTTTTGTGTTTCCATAAAATTGTATCCTTGTGTTTTAATCTCTAACAAGCCGGCTTCGCTTATAGTTTCAATGTAGCCGGGTTTGCCTAGTAATATTCTCCTTCGCCCGGGAAGTTGCGGGCTTTTACGTCCTTTATATAGCCTTCGGTAGCCTGGGTCATGATCGTGTGCAGGTCTGCGTAGGTGCGTAGGAACCTTGGCTGAAATTCCTTGTTGATGCCAAGCATGTCATGCGTAACCAATACCTGTCCGTCTACATATGGCCCAGCACCAATCCCGATGATCGGAATTTTGAGACTTTCGGCCACTTTTTTACCAAGACTGGCGGGTATTTTTTCCAGCACGACACCAAAACATCCGCATTCCTGCAACATGAGAGCATCTTCTTCCAGCTTTTTGGCTTCGGTTTCTTCTCTTGCTCTTACTGCATAGGTACCGAATTTATAAATAGACTGAGGGGTAAGTCCCAGGTGTCCCATCACAGGAATTCCGGCACTAAGAATACGGAGAACGGATTCTTTAATCTCCAGCCCGCCTTCTATTTTGATGCCGTGAGCACCGGATTCTTTCATGATCCGGATCGCAGATCGCAACGCTTCGGAGGAATTTCCCTGGTACGAACCAAAAGGGAGATCCACCACTACAAATGCTCTGGTAGCTGCACGAATAACAGCCGAAGCATGATAGATCATTTGATCGAGGGTGATCGGAAGGGTGGTCTCGTGCCCGGCAATTACATTGGAGGCAGAGTCCCCGACGAGTAAAACATCTACGCCTGCTGCATCCAGGATTCTCCCCATGGAGTAATCATAGCAGGTAAGCATGGATATTTTTTCCCCACGGGCTTTCATTTCCTGAAGCTGGTGGGTTGTGACCCGTTTTATATCCTGAGTTTGTGTTGACATGTTGTATATAGGCAAAAACTGCCAGAATATAGTAAGTATTCTAGCAGTTTCTTCGTTGATTGGGTTGTAGGGAGTTCAATCCCTGATTATTTTTTCTTAGGCATCGTCCCAAATACATAATCCCACAGAGGGGAAGATACTCCAAAGGCATGGTCACCTTCTTTATAGTGGTGAACGGCATGGTTGATCCAAAGGTTCTTCAGGAAGTTTTTCGGCGGTGCGTAAGCGTGTACCACATAGTGTACCAGCAGATAAGTGGAGTAGCCCACCATTACTCCTGAAAGGAAACCATATACATAGATCCCCATCATCAGATAAAAGGTAGTATACAGAATGACAGCGAGTGTGATACTGGCCAGTACAGGCATCGCCAGACGATCCTTGTCTTTCGGATAGTCGTGGTGCAGACCATGAATATTATACTGTAGCTTTTTTCTGAATTCAGTTTCCGTACTCATATGGAAAAGATAACGGTGTAGTATGTATTCCAGGAAAGTAAAGAAAAATGCTCCTCCCAGAAATAATAGCGTAAGCGTCAGGGCTGGTAATCCTGCATAAATAAAACCATATGCCAGCAGGAAAACCGGTAAAACATAATACATTGTAATGGGAATGGCTGCATTCGTTCTTGTCAGTTTTTCAAGAATCGGATTGTCGAACATGTTTTTGGTCCCTGCGTTGTTCGGTCTCGAGGCGGAACTATAATCTTTAAAAGTGCTCATAAAATTATTGTGGTGTTTTCTTGTCTTAATTTTCAAAACCCTCTTGAGGCAAATATAACTTATTTTATATGTAATCCCCGGATTAACTAGTCATTTTGCATTATTTTAATGATTAATTAAGGTCAGGTTATACCATTTTTAATTGATTCTGAAGGCAAAATTCGTAATAGTCGAGGTATTGGGGCAGAATCGTTTCCCCTTCAAATTCCCGGGCCCGTTTCAGGGCATTTTTCTTAAATTCAGGGAGTTTATCGTCCTGAAGGATGTAAAGAGCGTTTTTGATCATATCGTCCACATCACCTACATCGCTCAAAAAACCGGTTTTCCCCTGTATGTTCAGTTCTGGAAGTCCGCCGGTGTTCGTGGAGATCAGAGGGACTTCACAGGCCATTGCCTCCAGTGCGGCGAGTCCGAAGCTTTCTTTCTCAGAAGGCATAATAAACAGGTCAGAAACGGAAAGTACCTCTTCCACTACATCCAGCTTGCCCAGAAAACGGATGTCGTGGCAGGCTTCCATGTCTCTGGCAATCTGTTCCATCCTGACTCTTTCCGGCCCGTCTCCTACCAGCAGAAGTTTAGCCGGCATTTTTTTGCGGACGCCCCCAAAGATGGCCAGCACATCTTCTACCCGTTTTACTTTACGGAAATTGGAAGTGTGTACCAGTAATTTCTCATTGTTCGGGCAGATCGCTTTTTTAAAATGATCTTTTTTCTGCTTCTTGAACCGGCTGGAATCAATGAAGTTAGGGATCACCCGGATCTCTTTGGTGATATTGAAGTGTGTAAGCGTATCTTTCTTCAGGTCTTCGGACACTGCCGTGACACCGTCTGACTGATTGATACTAAACGTGACTACAGGTTCGTAAGAAGGATCTTTTCCTACAAGGGTAATATCGGTACCGTGTAAAGTAGTAATAATAGGGATATGAATTCCCTGTGTTTTCAGGATTTCTCTGGCCATGAAAGCTGCTGAAGCATGCGGGATCGCATAGTGTACGTGGAGCAGATCCAGTTTCTCATGTTTGACCACATCTACCATTTTACTGGCCAGTGCCAGTTCATAGGGAGCATAATCAAACAAAGGATAAGATTCTATTCGTACTTCATGATAGAAAAGATTCTCGCTGAAAAAGTCGAGCCGTTGAGGTTGAGAATAGGTAATAAAATGTATCTGATGCCCCTTCGCCGCCAGCAACTTTCCCAGTTCGGTTGCCACAACACCACTTCCACCATAGGTGGGATAACAAACAATGCCTATTTTCATTTAATATGATTTTAATTTTGGACCATGATGGAGTTTGTCTTCAATAAAAACCTCCTTGATTTTTAGTAATTTAGTTATTAGCAATCTGTGAATACAAGATTCCGGAGGTTAAAAGTTGAAAATGACATACTCTCTGATCATCAGGCTCCAACCTCCTAAACAAAAATTATTCTTTATAGTTCAATATGGCTTTATAAATTACATCCTGTATGGAGGTACGTACTCCCAACCGTACAAGCTTGCCATTTGCTGCATCTGTATGAATCCTGTTGGATAGAAATATATAGACAAGCTGCTGATCCGGGTCTACCCAGGCACAGGTACCGGTAAACCCGGTATGTCCATAACTATTGGACGATGCATAGTAGGAAGTAGGTCCCTGGCCGGCGCCTTCGGGTT
>CAYTGJ010000002.1:76849-77815 GCA_964437245.1 uncultured Chitinophagaceae bacterium | reverse complement strand
AAAAGAGGAAACGGTTTCCGGGAGCAGATAGCGGGATCCTCCATAGTAACCATTCTGAAGATTCATTTGCATCAAAACACCCAGAGAATGAGCATTGCTGAAGATACCCGCATGCCCGCCTACTCCTCCGAGCATGGCTGCACCCTGGTCATGTACATTGCCCCTGATCATGCTTTTTCTGAAAAATTTATCATCTTCTGTGGGAGCGATCCTACTGGAAGGTATACCATGCTCCAGCGGTTTATACATCATATGCTGAAGCCCCAGCGGAACATAGAAATTATCTTCCATAAACTCATCCACACTCTGGTTGAGTAGTTTTTCAACGATCCTTTTAGCAATGTAAAAACCCAGATCGCTGTATACATAGGCTTTCTCTTTATGTTGCTGCCTTTTCTTCTTGGATCGCCGGTCGTATACTTCCGGCTCTTTGCGGATCAGTTTCGACTCCACGGTCCATTTCCAGAGCGAATCCTCAATGGCAGCAGTCGCATACAGTCCCGGAATTACTTCGTGTGGGAACCGGGCAGACCGCACCTTGCTGTAGTAAAGAGTATCGAATCCGGCAGTGTCCACTGTTTTTTTCCAATGCGGGATAAAAGGAGTAAGTCCTGCCTGATGGGTAAGGATGTCGCGCAAAAGAAGATCTTCCTTATTGGTCCCGATCAGCTCGGGCAGATAGTGGGACGCTTTTTTATCGAGATCAATCAGGCCGCGTTCGGTCAGAAACATGAAGGCCTGAAGTGTCCCTGCCACCTTGGTGATGGAAGCAATATCGTATAAGGTAGAGGGTAATACCGGATTCAGGAAAGGTTCGGTATAGGACAAGGATCCGTAGCTTTTGTCAAAGATAATCTTTCCCTCTTTGGCGATCAGTACCTGGCAGCCAGGAGTGGCTCCTTCATGGATTGCTTTGATACAGATACTGTCTACATTGGAAAGTGTACGGCTGTCTATCCTTACGTT
>CAYTGJ010000002.1:0-76839 GCA_964437245.1 uncultured Chitinophagaceae bacterium | reverse complement strand
GCATAGCCCACTCGCTTGACATCGCTTTGCAGCTCAATTCCTTTGCCCAGGGGGATTTTGGGATGTGCAGTGACCGGTATTTTTCCGTTGGCGGTGATTCCTCCAAAGATGAGTTGCGGAACAAGTTTCTGGGTAATGTCGTTGTCTTCGTACGCACAGATCAGTACCGGAACGTCGGTAAAAAAACGCAGGCTGTATGGATTGCCGAATACAGAAAGCACAGTAGTGTTCTGGCTCTGAAGTTTGGCGATGAATTTTTTGGCGTTTTCCGAAATGCCGAAATTTTTATTGTTAAATAAATTGGTGTTGTGCAAGCCAATGACCACCACACTGTAACTTTTTAACTTGACCAGCAGCTCTTCAAATCTGGCCTCTTCAGCATTTTTGCCCGCCGTGTAATGATCAAACGGAGCATAGTTGCTGAGCATATTCTGAAAACTATTACCGCTGTCGAGTCCGATCGCAATGGAAGCAAAAGTTGCCGTGTCCAGGACGCGTAAAGGGAGTAGGTTTTTCCTGTTGTGTATTACGGTCAGCGCTTTTGCATACAGATCAAGTTGCAGGGATTTTGCTTTCGAACTATTGAGGTCCTCGTACAGATTTTTTGTTTCGATGGCTTTGTAATCATTTAGCCCCAGCCAGTATTTTACCCGGAGTATTTTTTTTACTTTTTCATTAAGTTCGTCTTCCGTGATATCATTTTTACGGATGGCTTTCTGAATCTTTTCTATTGCCGTAGGAACGTCTTCGGCATACAGTAATACATCATTTCCGGCCAGCAATGCTTTCAGATCTACTTCGCCAGGTTTGTAAAAACTACTGACGCCTTTCATATTGAGCGCATCCGTGAAGACCAGCCCCTTGAATTTCATCTGCGTTTTCAGCAGATCGGTGACAACGGCTTTGGAGAGTGTAGTGGCCATGTTTTCCCGGTTGTCCAGTGCCGGAATATGGATGTGGGCCACCATAATGCTCATCACACTGTCCTGGATCAGCCGGCGGAATGGGTACAGTTCGGTTTCTTCCAGCCTTTTCTGGTCATGATGGATAACCGGAAGCGACAGGTGGGAATCCGTTTCGGTATCTCCGTGTCCGGGAAAATGTTTGGCTGTTGCCATCACAAAGTGATCCTGCATTCCTTTCATGTAGGCAATCCCTTTTTCCGAAACATTATACTTGCTTTCTCCAAACGAACGGACGCCGATCACCGGATTGTTAGAGTTGCTGTTGATGTCTACCGAAGGGGCAAAATTGATATGTACTCCTAACCGTCTGCATTGGCGCGCGACTTCTTTTCCCATCAGGTAGATCTGATGATTGTCCTGGATTGCTCCCAGGGTCATTTGCTTTGGGAAAGCCATTGTGCTGTCAAGCCTCATATTGAGCCCCCATTCAGCATCCATGGCGATCATCAGCGGTACTTTTGATTTTGACTGATAGTAATTGGTAAGGGTTGCCTGACGTACCGGACCGCCCTGAAAGAAAATAAGCCCTCCTATATTCTGTTTGGTAATGAGGGTTTCGATCGCTTTGGTATGTTTGTCTGTTTTATTGGAGTAAGCAGCCACCATAAAAAGCTGCCCGATGCGTTGTTCCATGCTCATGGATTGCAAAACACTGTCGACCCACTGGTCCTGAGTCTGGTTTTTTTTCTGCGAGGGAGGATTGTTCCAGGAAAGCAATAGAACCAAAAGTACCGGCAAAAAAAACAGGCTTAAAACGAGCGATAATTTTTTGTATTTATTATGGATTATAAGCACTAAATTATTGATTATACGGCATTCAAATATAAAGAAATTAACTTATTTGGGAGAAAAATAGTTTCCCACAGAAATTTATAAAATAACTTTCATGAGGATAGTGACCTGTAATTTTTAATTTTGTAAAAATAGAAAGCGCAGCACTCGTATATGCACGGATTTGCAACGTGCGTATTTTAACTTGTAATTCTTGAAAATAATAAGATTTATAGAATTGTGCGTCACTTTTTATACTGGAAGCATTAACTAATATCCTTTTCAATGTCCGATATCATCAGATTATTACCCGATTCGATTGCCAACCAGATTGCAGCCGGAGAAGTTGTACAACGTCCAGCTTCTGCCGTGAAGGAATTGCTCGAAAACTCCATTGATGCCGGAAGTACCAAAATACGTTTGATCGTCAAAGAAGCGGGAAAGCAATTGATCCAGGTGATCGATAACGGGATCGGGATGTCAGCAACCGATGCGCGTATGTCGTTTGAAAGACATGCTACCTCCAAGATCCGGCAGTCGGACGATCTTTTTAATATCAGGACATTTGGCTTTCGCGGAGAAGCGATGGCCTCCATTGCCGCAGTAGCACAGGTGGAAATGAAGACAAAAAAAGCGGGGGACGAACTGGGTACACTATTGAAAGTAGAAGGGTCGGAAGTGAAACTGCAGGAATCGGCAGCCTGTGAAAAAGGGACTTCCATTGCTGTGAAAAATCTTTTTTACAACGTCCCTGCACGAAGAAATTTTCTGAAATCCAACCCGGTAGAACTAAGACATATCCTGGACGAGTTTCAGCGGGTGGCTCTGGCACATCCGGAAATAGATTTTTCATTCTATCAGAATGACCTGGAAACCTATACGCTGCGTGCGGATAATCTGGCACAGCGGATCGTTGATCTTTTTGGAAAAGGATATCGCGAACAACTGATCTCCTGCAAAGAAGAAACAGATTTTGTAAACATACAGGGATTCGTAGGAAAACCAGAGTTCGCAAAAAAATCAAGAGGAGAACAATTCTTTTTTGTGAATAACCGCTATATAAAAAGCAGCTATCTCAATCATGCCGTTATGTTTGCCTATGATAAACTCATCGGTGATGATTCCTTTCCATTCTATGTATTGTTTATAGAGATAGATCCTAAAAAAATAGATATCAACGTACATCCAACCAAAACAGAGATCAAATTTGATGACGAAAAGACGGTGTATGCCATGGTAAGGGCTGCTGTCAAAAAGGCACTGGCTACACATAATATTGCGCCAAGTATTGATTATGAATTGGATATAAATTTTAATGTCCCGCCGAACCAAAGAGGTACGGATTTTGAAGATAGAGATTTTAGTGGAAAACAGATAAGTTATACACCACGCCCTAATAACGAAACCAACCAGCATTGGGAATCGTTATATAAGGGGTTTGAAAATAAGGAAAATTTAGAGAAACTAAAGCAATACGAAGAAATGACAGTACTCACTCTGGGCAGCAAGATCAACAGCACTGAAGATCATAACGGACTGGATAAAGATATGCTTTATTCAGACAATACCACAACGTTTCAGTTGCACAACAAATACATAGTGACTCAGATAAAATCAGGTATGGCGCTGATCGATCAGCAGGCCGCGCATGAGAGGATCCAGTATGAAAAGTACCTGAACATGCTTCAGAATAAATTCGGAGCTTCCCAGCAATTCCTGTTTCCCCAGTCGATCGAATTAAGTCCGAATGACTTTACGCTGTTGATGGAAATGGAGGAAGAGATCAAAGCCCTTGGATTCGTGTATAATATTTTTGGTAAAAATACGATCGTTGTCAACGGTATTCCGGCGGATATTCCGAATGTAAATGAAAAAAATCTTTTAGAAAGTCTGATCGAGCAGTACAAACAGAACCAGGCTGAGCTGAAGCTGGAAAGAAAGGAGAACCTGGCCCGCTCACTGGCCAAACGTTCGGCCATTCGTCCCGGTACGAAACTTACCCTGATGGAAATGAATGCCCTGATCGACCAGTTGTTTGCCTGTAAGATGCCTACTTACGCACCTAATGGGAACCTTACACTGGTACTGATGTCAATGGAAAAAATAGCAGCCATGTTTCACAAGACAGAGTAGCTGTAACAGTAAAATATGAATATGAAACTTACGCCGGTTGTAAAGATACTGGTTATTATTAACGTCGCCGTCTTTATCATAGGCGCACTGAGTGGACAGCCAATAGGCGAATATTTAGGATTAAGGTATTTTCAATCCGAGTTATTCCAGCCGTATCAGATCCTGACTCATTTTTTTCTGCACTGGACATTTATGCACCTGCTGTTTAATATGTTTGGATTGATCTCTTTTGGTCCGGTCCTGGAGCGGTTGTGGGGCGGAAAAAGATTTCTGTTCTATTATGTTTTTTGCGCACTGGGTGCTGCGCTGCTCAACAGCGGAGTGAATTACCTGGAATTCCGGAAAATGGAAGAAGCCAAAGCCGTCTATTTGTCGGAGCCATCCCCGGAATATTTTATTTCTTTCGTCAGAGCCACTGACAGAAGTGAAGTGGAAAATTTTTTTCAGCAAAATAATTTTATCGAAGAATACGAAAAAAATCCTTCCAGTGAGGCTAATATCCGTTATGCGACAGAGAATGTAAAGCAACTCAGCCGTGACCTGAAAAATGTACAGGTGATGGGAGGAGCCTCTGGTGCTATTTTTGGTTTGCTGATGGCCTTCGGGCTTTTATTCCCTAATACAGAACTTATGTTGTTATTTTTTCCGTTCCCTATCAAAGCCAAATACTTTGTGCTGATCTATGCCGGTCTTGAGCTGTTTTTAGGGGCTGCCAGGTTTAAAGGTGATTCCATAGCGCATTTTGCTCATTTAGGGGGCGCGTTATTTGGTTTTATTCTTATAAAATATTGGCAAAAACAACGAAATACGTTTTATTAGAGGTATGTTTGGAAGTATAAAAGACGATATCAAGTACCAGTTCCAGAAACAGGGGAATACCCTGATGATTATTATCCTTATTAATATTGCAGTTTTTTTGGTGTTGAATATCGCATGGTTTATCCAGAGAGTTTCTCCACTCCCTATTAATAAGTTTCTGCTGGAATATGTATTTACGATGAACTCGCATTGGAGTGTGGCGCTTTCCAGGCCTTGGACCCTGATTACTTCTTATTTTTCGCACGAAGATTTAGGACATATTTTCTGGAATATGCTTGGGTTGTATTATTTCGGAAGGGTTATTGAAGAGATGCTTGGTCATAAGAGAGTATTCTCTATTTATATACTCGGAGGATTGGTAGCCTCGCTGAGCATTTTGTTACTTTACAATACGATCCCTTATTTCGCAAACAAACATGTTCCCGGCCTTGGAGCTTCGGGCGCTGTTTATGCGATGTCTGTAGCGGCTGCTACACTTGTACCTAATTACCAGTTCAACCTCATCCTTATTGGTCCTGTCAGGATCAAGTATATCGTACTGATCTATGTATTTCTTTCGTTTATTGGTACTGCCGGTTCGAATGCCGGAGGAAACATCGCTCATATCGGAGGAGCTGTGTATGGATTTGTTTTCATAAAGCTTCTGCAGAATGGTACCGACCTTGGCCGGCCGTTGAGCCGTTTCACCGGATGGATGGGAGGACTGTTTCAGAAACGGTCTCCGATAAAAGTGACGTACCGGAATAAAAAGAGTGGTTCAACCTATTCCAGCAGCAACATCCCGGATCAGAAAGAAATTGATGAAATATTAGATAAAATTTCCCGCTCCGGGTATGAAAGTCTTACGAAAGAGGAGAAACAAAAATTATTTAAAGCAAGTCAGAAATAAAACTACTATTGCCTTATGTCTTCTTACAAAAATTTTAAACTGGATATAAAAAATAATATTTTATACCTTACTGTAAACCGTCCAGACAAGTTAAACGCCTTGAATTTTCAGACACTGGACGAGCTGAAATATATTATCCTGGATGCGTATGAAAATGATGAAGTAAAAGCGATCATTGTGACGGGCGAGGGAGAGAAGGCATTTGTAGCAGGTGCAGATATTTCAGAGTTTACACAGTTGAATGATATTAATTCCCGGAAAGTGGCGGAGAACGGGCAGGATACCTTCAGCCTGCTTGAAAAAAGTCCTAAGCCGGTGATCGCGGCGGTGAATGGTTTTGCGCTTGGCGGAGGATGTGAACTGGCTCTTGCTTGTCATATGCGTGTAGCCAGCGACAATGCGAAACTAGGACTGCCGGAAGTGACCCTGGGAATCCTTCCCGGGTATGGAGGAACACAGCGTCTGACGCTGCTGGTAGGAAAAGGAAAAGCATTTGAAATGATCATGACCGGCGATATGATCACTGCAGAGCATGCTCTCCAGATCGGCCTGGTCAACTATGTGGTACCCCAATCCGAACTTCTTGCAAAATGCGAGTCGATCCTTCATAAGATCATACAGCGGGCTCCGCTAGCGATCGCTCAAACCGTAGAATGTGTCAATGCCGTTTATAATGAAACAAAAGACGGGTATGAAGTAGAGGCAAACTCGTTTGCCATCTGTGCAAAAACAGAAGATTTCCGGGAGGGAACCAATGCTTTTCTGGAAAAAAGAAAACCTGTTTTTAAAGGGAAATAACCCTCCGCTCTTTTGGCCGATCAAGATTGTTTGCCGGGAGAAGCATTCAATACAGATCGCCAGAATATACACAAGATTCATATACGTTTAAATCAAGATCATGTCCATCCTTACAAAACTTGCGGGCCAGACAGCCTTATACGGGCTTAGCAGCATGCTGGGAAGGGCATTGAATTTCCTGCTGGTTCCTTTTTATACCTCTGTACTGCTGGTAGGAGAGTTTGGCGTTTTTACAGAACTTTATGCCTATGTAGCGTTCTTTAATGTGGTGTACCTGTTTGGGATGGAAACCACCTATTTCCGGTATGCCAATAAAGACAAGCTCCAGGAGAAAGAAATTTTCCAAAGCTCCGAAACGTTTATATTATTGCTGGCGGCACTCTTGTCCGGAGGCTTTATCCTCTTCGCCCCGCAGATCGCTTCGGCTTTGAACTACCCCAACCGTACCAATTATATTATCTGGCTGGCATTGATCATGGCGATCGATGCGATCGCTGCAATTCCTTTTGCCAGGCTTCGCCAGGAAAATAAAGCCGGCTATTTTGCCTTTGTAAAACTGACCAATATCGGATTGAACATCGCGTTTAACCTGTTCTTCCTGGTGCTGTGCAAAGGTATTTCAGAGGCCCGGTTCCTCGTGCAGTATCAGGATCTGGTAAACCGTTTTTATCATTCGTCCAGGGATGTGGAGTTTGTATTTATCTCAAATTTTCTGGCCAATGCTTCTATGCTGCTTCTGTTGTCGAAACAACTGAAAGATTTCCGTTTCCGCTGGGAGCCGCAGAAACTCCGGCCGATGCTGGTATATGCCTATCCGTTGATGCTGATGGGACTGGCAGGTCAGGTGAATGAAGTATTGGACAGGATCCTGCTCAAGCCCTTGTTGCCGGAAGGCTTTTACGAAGGGTTGAGTAAAGAAGTGGTCCTCGGGATTTATGGTGGTTGTTATAAGCTATCTATGTTTATGACGCTCGCCATCCAATCGTTTCGCTATGCGGCCGATCCGTTCTTTTTTTCAAAGGCCCAGGATAAAAATGCCCCGGCACTTTTTGCCAGGGTGATGACCTGGTTTGTGGTGGTTTGCGGTTTTATGTTTGTGGTGATCAGTGTATACGCCGATCTGATCGGAGGGATTCTGCTGCGCAAAGACCTTTTCAGAACAGGGCTGGCGGTTGTTCCTGTACTGTTGCTGGCCAACCTGTTTCTTGGGATCTATTATAACCTTTCGATCTGGTATAAGATCACTGATCGAACTTATTGGGGGACCTGGATCGGGGTAGGAGGAGCACTTTTTACGGTGTTCGGAAATGTTCTTTTAATTCCGGTCTTGGGCTATATGGGAGCTGCTTACACTACCTTGGGATGTTATGCACTGATGGCGCTGATAAGTTACTGGAAAGGCAATCAATATTTCCCTGTCCCGTACGACCTGTTTGCGGTCTTTTTACTGATCGGAGGAGGAGGAGTACTGGTAGCCCTTTCAGGGTTGGTGAATACCGGTGATTTCTGGTTGGATCAGTTGGTAAAAGTATGTTTCCCCGCAGCCTATCTTCTCCTTGTCTTTTATCTTAAAAACAGCCGTTTTAAGAAGCAGCACCTGTCTGTATAATCCCTGGGGATCAAGGTAAAAAAAACCATGAATTCTTGCCATTCTTATGAAAATCCTCGTTATTTTTGGCTATTATGGAAGTGAAAATCATTAATAAATCCAAGCATGCGCTCCCTTCTTACCAAACTGCTCTTTCGGCAGGAATGGATCTGAGAGCGGAAATGACCGGACCGGTTACCTTGAATCCATTAGGAAGGATTCTGGTCCCTACAGGTTTGTTTATAGAGTTGCCGGCAGGATACGAAGCGCAGATCAGGCCCAGAAGCGGACTGGCGTACAAAAACGGAATTACAGTCTTGAATACTCCTGGTACCATTGATGCAGATTACCGGGGAGAGATCAAAGTACTGCTGGTCAATCTGTCGGATCAGCCTTTTGTCATTCAGGATGGTGAAAGGATTGCCCAGATGGTGATCGCCCGGCATGAACAAATCCTATGGAGACCCGTAGAAGAGCTGGAAAGCAGTGAGCGGAACGCCGGAGGTTTCGGCAGCACAGGAGTAAAATAGGTTGCTTCTGAAAGATGATCTTCAGAGGAAGTAAAAAGAAAATATTTTCAGGAATGTTCCGGCCCTTAATTGCTAGAAAGAGAACAGCTTAATTAATTAATAACCAAATAATTGAAGTAGAGAAATGAGAATTATAGTACCAATGGCAGGGATGGGCAAGAGAATGCGCCCTCATACACTTACAGTTCCAAAACCACTTGTACCGATTGCAGGGAAACCTATTGTACAGCGACTGGTAGAAGACATCGCCAAAGTCTGCGGTCAGCAGGTAGAGGAAGTAGCATTTATCATAGGGGATTTTGGCAAAGAAGTAGAAGCCAAATTGATTCAGATTGCAGAATCCGTAGGAGCAAAAGGTACTATTTATTATCAGGATCAGCCATTAGGTACTGCGCACGCCATTCTTTGTGCCGGTCCTTCGCTGGATGGGAATCTGGTGGTAGCGTTTGCCGATACTTTGTTCAAAGCCGATTTTACACTTGACACTACTCCCGACGGTACGATCTGGGTACAGAAAGTGGAAGATCCCAAACCTTTCGGTGTGGTAACGATGGACAACGAAGGAGTAATCACCAAATTTGTCGAAAAACCGGATACATTCGTTTCCGACCTGGCCATCATCGGGATCTATTATTTCAAAGACGGTGCGTATCTGAAAAATGAATTACAGTACCTGATCGACAACGATATTAAGGATAAAGGAGAGTATCAGTTGACCAATGCCCTTGACAATATGAAAAACAAGGGAAGCAAATTCAAGCCGGGAAGAGTGACCGAGTGGCTTGATTGCGGAAATAAGGATTCTACTGTTCAGACCAACGAGCGTTACCTTGAATACATCAAAGATCAGAACCTGGTATCAAAATCTGCCAAACTGGTGAACTCTGTGATAATCCCACCTGTTTATCTGGGAGATGATGTAGAAATCGTTAATTCTGTAGTAGGACCTCATGTATCGGTAGGCAATGGTACTAAAATAAGCGATTCCATCGTTAAGAAATCGATCATTCAGGAGAAAAGCTCTGTAAAGAACTCCAACATCAATAATTCTATGCTCGGCAATTTTGCTTCTGTGGAAGGGAAACCGCTGGATCTGAGTGTAGGAGACTATAACGTGATTAAATAAAAGATACTTTGAAAAGTCGTTATTGGATATTAGTAGCAGGTCTGGCAGTTTTTCTTTCCTGTGCCAGAAAAAACCTTACCGAGCAATCGGCTGCGGTAGGGCTGGAAAAGAAAGAAGAAAAACTGCTGGCCTTTGAACATTTTTATACAGATGGTATAAAGTATTATATCCTCGGAAGCTATGCCGATGCCCTGGCCAATTTTGAGAAAGCATACCAGGTAAATCCTGAAAGTGCAGCGCTCAACTACATGTTAGGTAAACTGGCCCTGGCGAAGAATGAAGACGCAAAAGCAATTGCCTATGCTGCAAAGGCCTCCAAGACAGAACCTAAGAATAAATATTATGCTTTATTGCTGGCAAAAGCGTATGAACAAAAGCTGAATGCTGACGAAGCCATCAAAGTATACAAGAGAATGATCGCTGAAATTCCGGGTACGGAAGAGCATTATTTTGATCTTGCCAATTTGTATATCTATCAGCGGAATTATGGAGAAGCACTGAAAGTATATAATAAGATAGAAGAAGTATACGGACAATCCCTTGAACTGACCCGGCAGAAACAGCAGATTTATCTTCGGGAAAACAAACTCGAAAAAGCCATTGAAGAAGGGCAGAATCTGATCAACCTGTATCCGGAAGATAATGATATAAAAGCGGCACATGCGGAGTTTTTATATACCAATAAAAAAGAAGAGGAAGCAATCCGCCTGCTGGAGGAAGTAGTTAAAAAAGATCCTGAGAATCCCCGCTCGCATCTCATCCTGGCCGATATTTACCAGATGAAAGGCCAGAAAGCGAAGGCCAACGAAGAACTTAAAATCGTATTCGAAAATCCTGAGGTGGATATCAATACCAAGCTGAAGATCATCGAGGATTTTATAAGAAGTCCTAAAACAGAAGATAATAAAACCCTTACGATGCAGCTCGCCCAGCATACGGTGAAAACCCATCCGTCTGATGCACGGGCCTATGCTGCGCTGGGAGAAGCCTACCTGATGGCCGAAAATAAAGAGGAGGCGTGGAAGCAATTCATCAAAGCCAAAAATCTTGAGGGCGATAATTACAATCTATGGCTACAGTTGATCAATCTTGACTCCGAACTACAGCAGACCGACAGTTTGATCCGTCATACAGAAGAAGCGCTGGAATCTTTCCCGAACCAGGCCCTGTTATGGCTGTACAACGGCACAGGTTATTCTATAAAAAAAGACTATCAAAAGGCTGTAGATGCTTTTGAAGAAGGTAAAAAACTTTCAGGTACTAATCAGGAGATGAAAAATTATTTTAATATCCATCTGGGAGATACCTATCATTACGTCAAAGAATATGCAAAGTCGGATGCTGCGTATGAGGAAGTGCTAAAGTTTGACCGTAACAATGATCACGTGTTGAATAACTACAGCTATTTCCTTTCCCTCCGCAAAGATAAGCTGGAGGTTGCCAAAGACATGTCCGAGAAATTGGTCAAAAAATATCCTGCCGAAGCCACTTATCTGGATACACATGCCTGGGTGTTGTATATGATGAAAGATTATGCCGGGGCAAAAAGATACCTGGAAATTGCAATACTGAACAGTGACAATGGTACGATTGTAGAACATTATGGAGATGTGCTGTATCAGTTAGGCGAAAAGGAAAAAGCGATTGAACAGTGGAAAAGAGCTAAAAAACTGGGAGAAACGTCTGAGTTTATAGACAAAAAATTGGCAGAAGGGAAATTATATGAATAAACTGGCTGCGGTCGTGGGAATTTTCTTATTGATGTTCTCATGGTCCTGTAAAAGAAAGAACATTACCTCATCAATACCAAGGATAAATGCAGATACTACCCGCCTTGCGGAACTCAACAGGTTTACAATAAATGAAATCGACTTTACGTATCTCCACTTCAAATCCAAAGTGGAGTATGTCAGTGGGGTTGAAACGCAGAATTTTACTGTCAACGGAAGAGTAAAAAAGGACAGTATCATCTGGCTTTCGATCACGCCCGGTCTGGGGATAGAAGCTGCCCGATGTGTGATCCTGAAAGACTCTGTATTGCTGCTGGACCGTATTCATAACAAGCTTTATACCTACGGTTTTAATTTTATTAATACTACATTCAATACCCAGCTTGACTTTTATAATTTACAGGCCTTGCTGGTAGGGAATTTGTCTTTCCCCAAAGAGTCTACCGACGAACTTCAGAAACAGGAGGTAAAAGATTTATACCGGTTGCACCAGGACAGAGGAAATCTGCAGGTGGATAATTATGTACAGGCCAGGACACGTAAAGTGGAGCAGGTGGAGGTGCTGAACATAGAGGATAAAAGCGCATTGACGCTTAAATACAGTGAGTTTGCCCCGCTTGATTCTTTTTTATTTGCAAATCATATCAAAACAGTTGTTAACTTTGCAGATGAGAAAGGAAGCGTAAAAAGCACCTCTATCAATATCCAGCATAATAAAGCTGAGATTGTAACTAAACCGTTAAATTTTCCTTTTAATGTACCGAAGAGGTTTGAAGATAAGTAGGTTACTGCTGTTGCTATTGCTCATAGCACCACTGTCTTTGGTTGCTCAGAAAAAATCCAGGGCCCAGCTGGAAAAGGAAAAAAAAGATAATCTCAAAAAAATAGAGGAGGCCAATAAGATCCTTCTGGAAACGCGCAATAAAAAACAGGCTACCATAGGCCATTTGAGTGCTATTAAAAACAAGATTGTTTCGAGAGAACGTCTGATAAAATCCGTCACCGAAGAAGTAGAACTGCTTGAAGGCGAGATCGCAGAACTCGAAGTTTCGATCGGCGGGTTACGAAACGATCTTGATTCCCTCAAGAAGGAATATGCCGTAATGGTATATGCAGCCTCCAAGATGAACACAAGCTTAGGAAAGCTTACGTATATTTTTTCTGCTGAATCGGTCAGTCAGATGGCCATGAGGGTCAAATATTTTCAGCATTATTCCCAGATGCGCCAGGAACACCTGGACAAAATTGAAAAAAAGAAATCCAGGATGGAGTATGAGAAGCAAAAGTTGGAGCGTAAAGTAGCAGAAAAAAACCGCCTGATAGGGATCAAGGTCTCCGAGACCAATACATTGAATGAGGAAAAAGATGAGCAGAAAAAGGTATTGGATAATTTGAGTGAAAAGGAAAAAATACTTCGTAAGGAACTCGATGAAAGAAAAAAATCCATTCAGAAGCTGGAGAAGCTGATTACAGATATGATTGCTGCTGAAAGGGCCAAGGCGCTGAAGGCTGCGAAGGAAGCAGCGGAAAAAAATAAAAAGGCAACTACTCCGGCCAAAACGAATAGTACTACTCCGGCGAAGAAGGAGGAATTTAAACTTGAACTCACTCCGGAAGCAAAGGCTCTCTCCGGGTCTTTTGCCGGGAATGCCGGGAAACTTCCATGGCCGGTTTTGAAAGGGAGCATAGCACAACGCTTTGGCAAGCAGGCTCACCCCGTTTTGAAAGGAGTATATGTAGATAATCTTGGCGTAGATATACAAACCCTGAAAGAAGAAAACGTACGGTCTGTATTCCAGGGAAAAGTGATTACCGTAGCAGAAGTGCCGGGAATGAACAAAGTGGTAATGATCCAGCATGGGGAGTATTTTACTGTATATGCCAAGATGAAAACAGTATTGGTCAAAACCGGAGAGGAAGTAGCGGCCAAGCAAAATATTGGCAATGTATATACCGATAAGGACGGAGTGACACAACTTCAGTTTCAGATATGGAAAAACAATTCGAAGCTGGATCCTGAACAATGGCTCTATAAAAAATAAACGAAGATGAGTTTGAATCTTACTACCCCTGCCCTTTTGTTCCCCACCATATCGTTGCTGATGCTGGCCTATACCAATCGTTTCATTGCAATCGGAAACAGGATCCGGACCTTGCATCTGGAACACAAGCAGAATCCGAATGAGAAGATCCTGCAGCAGATCAAAATCCTTCGTAAGCGTGTACACCTTGTCAGAGACCTTCAGTTGTGCGGAATTGTTTGCCTTTTTGCCAATGTGTTTACCATGTTGCTGATCTTTAAAGAATATATTGAAGTTGCAACCTATGTGTTCAGCGCAAGTCTTATTATTATGCTTGTGGCGTTTACCTTAAGTGCCGTGGAGATCATCCTTTCTACCAGAGCCCTGTATATTCAGATCGCGGATGTAGAGAAAGACGAACCCCGGCTGTTTAAATTTTAACATATGTGTGGGATCACCGGAATATATGCATTTAACCAGGTAGGTAGTTTCTATATGATCAACCTTGCCAAGTCGATCGATACGCTCGGCCGGAGAGGACCTGATGCCCGGGGGTATTACCTGGACGATCATATAGGAATGGGACACAGGAGGCTTTCCATCATTGATACTGCTTCCGTAGCGAATCAGCCGATGCACGATGCCGGAGACCGGTATGTACTGGTTTTCAACGGGGAGATCTTCAATTATAAAGAATTAAAGGAAGAGCTGATCGCAAAGGGAGTGTCTTTTCGTACGGAATCAGATACAGAGGTATTGCTGCACTACTATATTCTTGAAAAGGAAAAATGCCTTAACCGTTTTGTAGGCTTCTATGCATTTGCCATTTATGACAAGGATGATCGCTCATTGTTTGTCGCGCGCGACAGGATGGGCGTAAAACCTTTGCTGTATTATACAGACGAAGATAAATTCATTTTTGCGTCGGAAATGAAAGCCGTACTGGCTTATAATATTCCGAAAGAACTGGACGAGGTTTCCCTGTATCAGTATCTGCAGTTGAATTATGTTCCCAAAGAACATTCCATTTTTAAAAATATATACAAACTGTTGCCGGGAGAATATATTTATATAAAAGGGAAACAGTTTACTAAAAAGACGTACTATGATATTCCGTATGCAGAACATGCGGTAGATAAAAATATCTCTTTTGAGGAAGCTAAAAATAAATTCCTGGAGCTACTGGATGAATCGACCCGTCTCCGATTGGTCGCTGATGTTCCGCTGGGAGCTTTCCTGAGCGGAGGGACGGATTCTTCCGCAGTAGTGGCCCTGGCAAGCCGGTATACCAATTATCTTAATACGTTTTCAATAGGCTACCGGGATGAACCGTATTTTGATGAGACCAAATATGCCAATCTGGTTGCGCAGAAATTCAATACCAATCATACCGTCTTCTCCCTCACTAATGAGGATCTGCATGAACATGTGTTTGAAATGTTGGATTATCTCGACGAACCTTTTGCAGATTCTTCCTCACTGCCCTTTTATATTCTTAGTAAAAAAACCGCTCAGAAAGTAAAAGTGGCGTTGTCCGGAGACGGAGCAGATGAAGTGTTTGCCGGTTACAACAAATATTATGGAGAGTACAAAATCCGTCAGGGAGGCTGGCAGGCGGAGCTTTTGAAAACCATGTATCCGCTTCTGGAGCAATTGCCCAAAGGCAGAGGAGGATATCTCAGCAATAAGATCCGGCAGATGCACCGTTTTGCAGAGGGAGGCCGTATGACTCCACAGGAACGATACTGGCGGTGGAGTTCTGTGACTGCAGAAAAAGAAGCAGAAGGTCTTTTCTCAAAAACATTCCGGGAGAGGATCGATACTGCCGGATATAACCAGCGAAAAGCAGCGTGTACCCGTTTTATTACTTCGGGAGGTACATTAAACGAAGTGCTGCTTTCAGATGTGAAAATGGTATTGCCGGGCGATATGCTCTTCAAGGTCGATATGATGTCGATGGCCAATGGTCTCGAAGTACGGGAGCCCTTCCTCGATCACCGCCTGGTAGATTTTGCATTCCAGTTGCCGGTAGAATATAAAATTGATGCGCACCTGAAAAAAAGACTGGTACGGGAAGCCTTTAAGGACATTCTTCCCGCAGCCCTGTACGACCGGCCGAAAAAAGGATTTGAGGTGCCATTGGTGAAGTTTTACAAACGTGAACTCCGGAGCTTGATCCTTGATCTGACAGACGAACGTTTGATCGCAGAACAGGGGATTTTTGATCCGAAAGCGATGAGGGATTTCAGAGAGCAGGTGCTGAACAGCCAATATTACGATCAGGGAAAAGTATGGAGCGTGCTGGTGTTTCAGTATTGGTGGAAGAAGTTTTTGCGTAAATAGAAAAAAATACTATTTTACTAAAATGAAAAAAGCACTCATTACCGGCATTACCGGTCAGGACGGCGCCTATCTGGCAGAATTCCTGTTACAAAAAGGGTATGAGGTGCATGGCATCAAGCGAAGAAGTTCCATTTTTAATACAGAGCGGATCGATCATTTATACGAAGATCAACACAAGGACAATATTCATTTTAAACTCCATTATGGCGATCTGTCGGAGTCTACCAATATCATCAGGATTATACAGGAAGTTCAGCCGGACGAAATTTATAATTTAGGAGCAATGTCTCATGTAAAGGTGAGTTTTGAGATCCCGGAATATACTGCGAACGTCGATGGATTAGGGCCCCTTAGAATACTGGAAGCAATTCGTCTGTTGAACATGACTAAAATAGTACGCTTTTATCAGGCTGCCACCTCGGAATTGTATGGGGGGACTCAGGAAGTACCTCAGACCGAGCAGACACCTTTCTATCCCCGGTCGCCCTATGGAGCCGCAAAATTATATGCCTACTGGATTACGGTGAATTACCGGGAAGCATACGGAATGTATGCATGCAATGGCATTTTGTTCAATCACGAATCTCCGGTAAGAGGGGAAACATTTGTTACCAGGAAAATTACCAGAGCCGTAGCCCGTATAGCCTTGGGACTGGAAGAAAAGATATACCTCGGAAATCTGGACGCAAAGCGCGACTGGGGACATGCCAAAGATTATGTAGAAGCAATGTGGCTGATGCTTCAGCAAAAAGAAGCCAATGATTATGTGATCGCCACCGGCGTTACTACTTCCGTCAGGGATTTTGTGAAAATGGCTTTCGAAGAGATCGGTGTGCAAATAGCATTTACAGGAAGTGGTGTAGCGGAAAAAGCGATTGTGAAAACCAGCACAAATCCTGCCTATAAGATAAAGGCAGGTCAGACGGTGGTGGAAATAGATGAGCGCTACCACCGGCCGAATGAAGTAGATCATTTGCAGGGAGATGCGTCCAGGGCGAGAAAAGAACTGGGATGGAAACCGAACTATTCATTGTCGGAAATGATCAGTGAAATGGTAGCATCCGACCTTCAGTTATTTGCCAGAGAAGAATATCTGAAAAAAGGAGGATTTGGGATCAAGAAATATTTTGAATAGCCGGTGGAAAAAACGAGCAGGATATACATTGCAGGACATCTAGGGATGGTGGGATCAGCATTGTTGAGGAAACTGCAACAGGAAGGATATTCCAACTTCATTCTTAGAACATCTGTTGAGCTTGATCTGCGGGACCAGCAGGCAGTAAGTGTTTTTTTTGAAAATGAGAAGCCCGATTATGTGTTCCTGGCTGCCGCCAGAGTAGGGGGGATTTTAGCCAACGACCGGTACAAAGCTGAATTTTTATACGATAACCTGATGATCCAGACCAATGTGATTCACCAGGCGTATGTACATAACGTAAAGAAACTATTGTTCCTTGGATCATCCTGCATTTATCCTAAAATGGCTGCGCAACCGCTGAAGGAGGAATATTTGCTGACGGGACTTCTGGAACCTACCAACGAACCGTATGCCATTGCCAAAATAGCCGGTATCAAAATGTGTGATGCATACAGAGTCCAGTACGGTTGTAATTTTATTTCCTGCATGCCCGCCAATCTGTATGGCCCGAACGATCATTATGATCTTGAGAGTTCACACGTACTCCCGGCGATGATCCGGAAATTTCATGAAGCTAAAAAAGAAGGTAACCCCTTTGTGGAACTTTGGGGTACAGGAAAGCCGATGCGTGAGTTTTTGCATGTGGATGATTTAGCCGATGCATGTTATTTCTTAATGGAAAATTATAACGAGTCGGGGTTGGTGAATATTGGTAGTGGAGAGGATATGACAATTTTCGATTTGGCTATATTAGTCAAAAAAATAGTTGGATTTGAAGGTGAATTGAAGTTTGATACTTCTAAGCCGGACGGGACGTTTAGAAAGTTGATGGATGTGAGTAAGATTAAGTCATTAGGATGGTGCGATAAGATTTCTCTGTGGGAAGGGATAAAATCCACTTACGAGGAGTTTAAAGTAAATGTCGGGATGAAATAGTTTTATGGTTTTTTAACGGTATTATGTTAGTCTTAAACATTTTATGGTGTTATAAAGGATTAATGGAATTTTGCTGTAATTTTGTATATCAGATCGTTTTTCGCTAACCAGAATGTACCTAACGGTGACGAAGCTGCATATATGAATTTAAAACTAATATTAAAAAGTTTCTCTGTCTTTAGTATCGTAAGTTTTATTGGGGGGATGGTAAGTGTATTGCTTCTTCCTCTTTTGACAAACCGCCTTACAAAATACGATTTCGGATTAGTTCAGTTACTATCAAGCTATTCCCGTATATTAGTTTTTATCATTGGTCTTGGAGGAGGGGCTTTTTTAACGAATAAGTTGTATAGTGACCGTAAATTTTTCGTTGAAAATTGTTTTGGTTACTATATCTATACTTTTGGATTGTGCATTTTCATAACGGTACTATCTCTTCCATTTAAAGACTTGTTAGTGGATACTCAGGTAAGTTATTGCTTGTTTGTGTTGCTGTTCTTGTGGTCGTACATTGTAATTATATATGAATTCAATATTACTATCATCACGTATGAAAAAATATTGAATTGGTACTTTATTATAAGTATCGGGAAAATAATTATTGAGGTATTATTGGTGATTATTTTAATTGAGTATTTAGAGCTAAGTTGGACAGGAAGAATTTTATCGTTGTTTTTTGGATTGTTGTTTTCTTTTGTTACTTCTACATACGTATTATACAAAGGAGGATATTTTAAACTCAAAATTTCAATTAGCAAGTACCTGTTAATGCTGGTTAGAAGTTACCCTCTATTACTTTTTAACTTATCAATAGTAGTATTCACCGCATCTGATCGCATATTTATAGAAAATATACTTGGGACAGAACAAAATGGCATATACGGTGTCGCATATGCATTTGCCTCTATTTATTTAATCATTATAGGGGCACTCAACAATGTAGTACGACCAATGATATATAAAGACATAAAGGACAATGTCTATTTTAATAGAAAACTTATCATATTCTTCATCACAATGCTGTTGGTACTGTTTGTTTTCATTTTTATATCAAAGAGCATATTTTTTGATTTGTTTATCAATAAAAAATTTCATGGTGCCCAACCATACGTGTTTGCCATCATGGTTGGATTTTTTGTTTGGGGGGTTTATAATTATTTTATTTCTTATGTTTTATATCAACTTGATGATAATCAGATAATTATAGTTTCGGTTACAGGCATTGCCTTTACGTTTCTTCTTAACTACTTCTTTATAGTACGATTTGATATTATGGGGATAGCTTATTCTTCCATCATATCCAATTTGATTTTGTTAGCCGTTACGCTTTATTTTGCTTACATTAACAAACACAAAGCAAGAGAAGTAGGGGGGATTGAACGTTGAAAAGAAACGCTGTCTTAGTTTATGTTCAGAAAAGTATATAGAAAAGTGTTCTTTTTTTTCGATATATTCAGAAGTTTTGTTCTGAAAACTCATTACAAAATAATGTATAGAGATATCCATTTTATAGGTAGTGTGTATCTGGGGAAAAAAGTGAAGCTGGTATGTACTGATGGTTCTCGGCTAATACTGAAAGATTGCCATATTTCTGATTTTACTCATATTAATGCCGACAATGGAGGTGTTATTGAGATAAACAAGACATTTATTGGTAGTGGTTGTGTAATAGCATCACACCAGAACATAACAATAAAGGAGAATTGTGCCATTGCGGAAAACGTAGTAATTCGTGATCAAAATCATCGGTACGATTTGAGCGATACACTGATTGCGCATCAAGGATATGATACCGCTCCTATTCTTATTGAAGAAAATGTATGGATAGGAGCTAAAGCTACTATTTTGAAAGGCGTTTTTATAGGTAAAAATGCCGTTATCGGAGCAATGTCTTTGGTAAACAGAGATGTGGCAGAATCAACCGTTGCATTTGGAATCCCAGCAAAACCTACTTGTGTAAAAAATAGTTAATTTAATAACAAAAAAAAGAACCTAGTAATGGTAATTGGCACCTCAGGATTAAACGTACGGGAATCCGTAGAATTTTTGCATTGTTCATCACGTACAATTATCAAATATGCAACACGAAAAACAAAAGATGTAGAGGACTCTTGTTTTATAACTATAATGGCTTTTGTGATCAGTTCACTGTAAACAACGAAAAAGTGTAACCCTTCAATTTAATAAAACCAGGAAAGTTGGAGTAAATAATTTTACAGCTTTCAACAGAATTTGGATTTAAAATAAGTCAATGAAAAAACTGCTAAAAGCAATTTACAATATTATTCCTTTTAAAAAGGAAATGTTTTCAGCTATGAAAGTTCTTGGGGTTCCCAAAGAATCAATTTATAAACATCTTCATTTCAAAGGACAATTCAAGGTTTCTGTAAACGAAAATGAAAGTTTTAAAATTTATCACCCAGGTTTCATTATAGAAAATGAGATTTTTTGGGAAGGGTTGTTGAATAAATGGGAAAAAATATCCCTCAAATTATGGATAGAACTTTGTAGAAAAAGTACTACTATTGTAGATATTGGAGCAAACACAGGGGTCTATTCTTTAGTTGCAAAATCGGTAGCCCCAAAATCAAATGTTTATGCATTTGAACCTCATCAGCTTTTTTATCCTTTTTTAAAGAAAAATAATGACATTAATAATTTTGATATAGCTTGTCTTAATAAGGCAGTGTCGGACAAAGATGGCATCGTTGTTTTGGGAGATTATACGGGAGAATTTGAGACACTAACTTTTGAGTCTATAAGCTTGGATCAATTTATTGAACAGAATGGCATCAAAAAAATTGATCTAATGAAAATTGATGTAGAAAGGCACGAACCTGAGGTTTTAAGAGGATACTCAAATTTTATGGTACAACATAGACCAACAATCCTTATTGAGATACTTGATGACGATATATCCGAAAGTATAAACAAAATTGTTGCAGGTTTGGGATATTTATATTTTAATATAGACGAAAATGGACAAATTAGGCAAACGTCTAAAATTGAAAAAAGCGATTTTTACAATTATCTATTGTGTAGTGAAGAGATTGCGTTGAGTCTTGGATTGGTAAAATAAAAAATGAATGTAGCAATCGTAACTGGTTCGTCGGGATTAATCCGGGGAGAATCCGTAGACCTTTTCGCATACAAATTTGATTTGGTCAATGTGTTTTGGTATTACTACCAAAGTTCGAAACAAGGAGAAGTTTACAACGCAGGCGGTGGACGTTTTTTCAACGGCCCAATGTTCGAAGCGATGGAACTTTGCGAAAAAATAAGCGGCAATAAAATGAATTACAGCTATGCCGAACCCAACAGAATCGGCGCCCACATTTGGTACATCAGCGACGTTTCCCAGTTTAAAAATCACTATCCAAACTGGGATTATCAATTTAATTTGGAACAAACATTGGAGGAAATGTTCAACAATATGGTAAAACGCGTTTAATTTTTTCTTTCTATGATAACCATAATAACCGAACCTTCCTTAAACCCGGTATACAGAGCTAAAAGAGCACTGATAAACAACACGAAAAGGTTGTTAAACAAACCTATCAGTGTATATAAAGGCAGAATTGTTACAGGACATTTTGCTGTTGTACGAAGTCTGTTGAATGGATTAGACGAATTAAAAATAGAGCATAATTACAATCCCCGAAATACGAAACATTTTTACAACCACGTACACGTAGTGGCAGGAGTAGAGGCACTTAAAATGTGCATTAAACTGAAAAAGAAAGGCCTTGTCAAAAAATTAACTGCGGGCCCTAATATTGTTATTTCTTCTAGCGATTATCACTACTTAATTGCTGATCGTGCGGTTGATTTTTACCTCGTAAATTCGTGGTGGACAAAGGAAAACTATGAGTTAGACTGTCCGCAACTAAAAGGAAGATTATCTTATTTTCCCTCGGGAATTGATGTCAGCCAATGGAATGTAGCTGAAAATAAAAAAACAAAAAGCGTGTTGTTTTATATAAAACGACCTTCGGTATACTTGCTCAATAAATGCAAGGATATTTTAGTAAAGCATAATTATAACGTTATTGAATTCTATTATGGGAGATACACCCTTAACGAATTTAATGAAATACTTCAAACAGTAGACTTCGTGGTGTATTTTGTAGAGCAGGAATCGCAAGGATTGGCATTGTTTGAGATTTGGGCCACCAATACTCCTACGCTTGTCTGGAATCCAGGCTACTGGACATACCTTCCAAATAAACAAAGTTACCGATGTTCTTCCGCTCCTTATTTAACCGATGAAACAGGGCTCTTTTTTTACGATGAAAAAGAATTTGATGAAATTATTAAAGATAAGCTTCAAAATGCTAATTTCAACCCAAGAGAATGGGTGTTGAAGAATGGGACAGATATAGCATGTACAAAATATTTCTTAAATGAAGTTAATAGATAAAATAATTTATAAATTTTTAGGTGCCAAATTAACCTTCTCTCAACTGAGTGAGGATAGAATACTTGAACACCTTTTTAAATATTCTTATGGCCAGCCTGTTTCTTATTTGGATATAGGAGCAAATGATTCTAAACGTAATAATAATACGTACTTGTTTTATCGTCAAGGTTGTAGAGGTGTTTTAATAGAACCCAATCCGCTCTTGTGTAAAAAGTTGAAAAAAACACGTAAAAGAGATGTCATAATGAATGTAGGGATCGGTTCACCTGAACAAAACGGCAGCCGAATGACCTACTATATGTTCAACGCTCATACCTTGAATACATTTTCGGAAGAGGAAAAGAATAATATTTTGAGGGCCAATGAGTACAAACTGGTAGACGAAAAACAAATAGACCTTGTTAGTATTAACAGCCTTTTTGAGAAATACAAGAACATAAATTTGGTTTCTGTTGATGTTGAAGGGTGGAACTATGAAATATTGAAGGATATTGATTTTGGGAAGTACAGGCCATTTTGTTTTTGTGTTGAAACGCTCACTTTTTCACCGCAAGGGAGAGGCGAGAAAATCAGGGAGATTATTGATCTTTTTGAGAAAAATAACTACCAAATTTATGCAGAGACAAATCTGAATACTATTTTCATTGATAAAATGAAACAGAAATGAGAACAATAATATCTTTCGTTCGGAAAAGCGTAACCTATTTACGTTTTTTTCTGCACATAAAAACTGTAAAATCTTTTTTGGAGTACAACAGAAAAGCAGATGAAAGCAGAAAGGCAAAGATTTCGGATATCCTACCTATATATGGGGAAGCAACAAAAACAACAGCATTTGACGCACACTATGTTTATCATCCTGCTTGGGCTATGAGGATTGTAAAAGAAATCAACCCCAATAAACATATTGACATTAGTTCTACCTTACATTTCTGTACCTCATTGTCTGCATTTGTTCCAACCGAATTTTATGATTACCGTCCTGCGTTTCTGAATTTATCCAACTTATCGACGGGGAAAGGAGATTTGACGAAATTGGATTTTGCAAATAATTCAGTTGAATCAATGTCTTGTATGCATACGATTGAACATATCGGATTAGGTAGATATGGTGACGAAATAGATCCGTATGGAGATGAAAAAGCGTGTAAAGAGTTAACGAGGGTTTTGCAGAAAGATGGGAACTTACTATTTGTAACCCCTGTCGGGAAACCAAGAGTTATGTTTAACGGACATCGGGTATATAGTTTTGAGCAAATCGTCAATTTGTTTAAGGGATTGAAATTGCAAGAATTTTCGCTCATTCCTGACGACGCTGTTGAAAAAGGAATTATCATAAATGCCCCTGCAGAATTGGTGGAAAAGCAAAATTACGGTTGTGGCTGTTTCTGGTTCAAAAAGTTATAAAGGATGATTATTGCAGAATTAGCAGGCGGACTTGGAAATCAGATGTTTCAATATGTGTTGGGACGTCATTTGTCAATTTTAAATAATGATGTTTTACTTTTGGACAAAACGTTTTTATTGGACAGACGCGAACGAAAAGAATTCGTTTATAGAGATTTTGATTTATCTATTTTTGATTTAAAGTTTGAATTTGTTTCAGACGAGATTTCTTCCAGTTTCAATATGCTTCGGAGCAAATCCAAAAAAATTAAAAATAAAATTTTCCCCTATCAGAGAATAAAATATGTTGCCGAGCAAACCTTTCTTTTCAATCCAAATGTCTTAAGAGCAAAAGGAGATATTTACTTGAATGGCTATTTTCAAAATATAAAATATTTTGAAAATATTGAGAACGTTGTTCGTAAAGATTTCAGCTTAAATCATATTCCGTTTGAAAATTCTAAAGAAATTGTCCATTTAATTGAGACTACAGAGAGTATTTGTATCAATTTTAGAAGAAGTGATTTTGTTTCAAATTCAACCCATGGGGTTTTACCAATGGAATATTATCAAAATGCATTGCAAATAATCAAAAAAACGGTAAAAAAACCTGTTGTTTTTATATTTTCTGACGATATCGAATGGTGTATCGAAAACGTAAAATTTGACTGTGAAATGTATTTCGTCAGTCATGAACATAAAGGCGAAAAATTTGCCCGATACATGAAATTAATGATGTCTTGCAAGCATTTTATCATTCCCAACAGCAGCTTCGCCTGGTGGTGTGCATATCTATCTCCCAATCCGTCAAAAGTGGTGGTTGCACCAAAAATTTGGTTACATCCGAATATTATTGAAACAAAAAATATGTCCCCGGTGGATTGGAAAATATTGTAGGCGAAAATGTATTTCTTTCATAAAAACTAGTTACTTTTAACCTAGTATAAACGGCTGAAAAGCATGATAGTGATTTTAAAATATGCCTTTGTTCTTCTCCATCATTACTCCTACCTATAACAGGGCACATTTACTAAAAAAAACGGCTGAAAGTGTTCTGTCTCAGCAATATGATTTTTTTGAATGGATTATTGTAGACGATGGTAGTACCGATCATACAAATGAAGTAGTAGCTTCTCTCGCGGATCCAAGAATACGTTACTATAAAATACCAAACTCCGAAAGAGCTATTGCTAGAAACGTTGGCATTCAAAATGCCAAAGGAGATTACATCACCTTCCTTGATTCTGATGATGTACTCTACAGTAATTATCTTCTGAATGCGTCCCTTATTATAAAGAACAATCCTATCCCCTTTTTTTACCTTGCATTTGAATTCATTGATATACACGGTAAGGTTCTGTTCCCCTATAAAAAAAGTGCTCCGGAAGAATTATACAAAGGGAATTTTCTTGCTTGCCTGGGTGTATTTATACGAAAAGATGTAACGGAACACTTGTTATTCCATGAAGACAGGACGCTCTCTGGTTCTGAAGATTATGAGTATTGGTTAAGAATATACGCCCGGTACGGATTGTCAGTTTTTGACCAAGTAAGTGCTGCGATGGTTTGGCACGAAGAGAGAGGCGAATTGAATATTAGGAACGGAGAGAAATTTACCAACCGTATTCTACTTCTTATTCAATTAATAGAGGAAGACCGGAAGAATAAAAATGCCTTTACCAAGTATCAATACCGGAAATTATATTCCATTCTTTATATATATATGGCCATAACACTTGTAAAAGTGGATAGCAAGGCAAAATCTTTTCAGTATTTTTGGAAGGCTATTAAAACAGACCCTTTTGTTTGTTTTAGCCGATCTTTTCTTTCGTACTTCTACAATGTATTTCGCTCTTCCTTGAAAAAGGGTTTTTAGAAAAAAAGTTTGAAAATGTAAGCCTTTATTACTGATAAGGGTAGACAGTTTTTAAAGAGGCCGATTCCCAAATACCCTGTCTGGCTGCATCTAATATGCAGTCTATCTTTGCGTTAATGGTAGTTTATGCCAAAAATAACTTATATATTTGTCCTTATATTACGTATCAAAACACATAAGTAAGAATATTTTAAATTTAATAAAATATTATGGCATCTGTCAATTCTCCGATTAGAACATTCCTAAAACCATTGTTATTTAAATTATTTAGTAAGAACTTATACAAATGGTTCCAGTATAAGGCAAAAGTCAGAGATATTGATTCCAGATTAGTGGATGAAATAGAGATGGATTTGTTACCACATTTCATGGATAAAAATTCTGAAGTAATAGATGTCGGCGCAAATTATGCTTATTATTCTGTGGTGATGGGTAGAATTGCGAAAAAGGTCTATGCATTTGAACCTATTCCGTTTACCTATTCCGTTTGTCAGAAAGTGCTCGCTCACTATAAACTCAATGTAGAACTATTTTCAAAAGGAGTAGGAGCTAAAACAGAAAAAATGAGATTTTCGGTTCCTGTGGTCGATTTTGGTGCTATTAGTGCAGGGCAAGCACATATGGCGAATAGGAATAATGAACTGGAAGGGAAGGGGCAACATTATAAATTTAACAAACAAGAGGAGTTTGATTGTGAAGTTGTTTCCATTGATGATTTTTTATTGCCAAAGTTATCCAATCTCTCATTTGTAAAAATAGATATTGAAGGAGCTGAATTTTTTGCTTTGCAAGGTATGAAAAATACGATTCAAAAATTCAGACCTGTAGTATTATTAGAAATCAATCCGTTTTTTCTGAAAGGATTTAATATTGAAGAATCTCAGCTCACAAATTTTATTAGTGAGATAAAGTATTCGGTTTTTAAATGCAATGAGCATAAAAAACTGAATCCGTATGAGGATGCTTATGTTGAATCCAATTATATCATGATCCCAACCGAAAAAGTTGCTGATTTTAATAAAATTATTGAAGTATGAAAAAATCGTTAGAAGAGTACTTAAAAGAAATTACTTCGGTATTTAGGCGAAATAATGATTTATATAAAGCACACGCATTGGCTGCCCCTGTCTTAAAAGAAATGGCGGCTGATATGAATATATTTCACGAGATTATAAAAAGAAATTTACTGGAGAAGGATTTCCTTCTTTCAAACAGAATTAATCCAGTAATAGCACTACCTATAAATAAAACCGAATATTATACCTTAGTAGCTAATTGTTGGTTGCCTCTGCCGGATAAAAATCCGGCTATGACACATCAAAGTATACATCATCATGGGAATTTACTTCTTTCATCGGTTGCACCCATTGGTCCGGGGTATACTTCTGTTTTATTTAAGAAGGGCTATAAAATAAATCCAGATAATACAACAGAAATAGAGATCGATAAAATTTACTCAAACGAAAAAGGAAGTCTTGAATTTATAGATACTTATACGCCCCATGTTGTCTTTTATCCGCAGGACTTTTCCGTTACCTACGCACTATGGAGCGAAACAAGCACTTCGATGATGTTGCGTTGGAAAAAAAGTTCTTTTATTCAAAAATATAAAAAACAGGCTAAAGAAATTTTTTCCCTGATCGGTATGGATAAAAAAATCGGGTTAAATGCAATTGAGCAATTTGATTTTTATCCTTCAAATGGGAAAATAATTTCAATGAAGAATAGAGAAATGTATCCGGTTGGGAGCAACGATAGTTTTATAGGGGCACTATTCTATATTCTGTATAAGTCCGGGTTTAAGGATCATGAATTTCTGAAAAAACTCGGGACATTGAAAAGTGGGAAAGAGTATGAAAAATTTGAATTGTTGCTAAATAAATATCTCGCAGGAAAAGAATTTCAAAGTGAATTCGAGTCCTGTCATCTTGGGATTGATAAAGTTAATTTTTCAAGAGAAGAACTATTGCGCTGTTTCCCTTCTTTTAGTGAAGGCTAAAAATAAAATTTTATGTGTGGATTGACGGGGTATTTTGCGCCTCTTGATTTTAGTAATGAAGATGAACTGCGGGGAGCGGTTCGTACAATAACTCATAGAGGGCCTGACGCAAGTGGAATTTATGTTCATAATAAGGTTGGGCTGGGTCATGTTCGGTTGAGTATAATTGATTTGTCTACCGCGTCAAATCAACCCTTTTATTCGAAGTGCGGAAATTATGTGATTGTCTTTAATGGGGAAGTATATAATTACAAAGAACTTGCGCTGAAGTATAAATTAGACCTTTCTGCATCGAGCGATACGGCTGTGATTGTTGAGCTGTATGCCAGATTGGGGAAGGAGTTTGTAGAAGAGCTAAATGGAATGTTCGTTTTTGTAATATATGATATTCGTAAAGAAGAGCTTTTTATTTGTAGAGATAGATTAGGAGTTAAGCCGCTTTATTATTATTCCGAAGGCCCCGTTTTTTGTTTTGGCTCAGAGTTGAAAACAATGAAAGCGTTTAAGGGAATCAACCAAAAATATACGCTTAATAAAAGAGCAATTGGTCTGTATTTGCATTTAGGTTATATACCTCAGCCCCATACAATTTATAATGAGATTAGGAAATTCCCGTCAGGTACTTATGCTATCATAAATGATAGAGGAACTACTTTTTATCCATATTGGGAGGCGCATAAAAAAATTACGAAAGAGCTACATTCGGATTATAAAGAGGCGAAAAGTACGTTAAAGAATTTATTAGAGAGTTCTATTCAGTATAGGATGATTAGCGATGTGCCTTTTGGTACATTTCTGAGCGGAGGAATAGATTCCAGTTTAGTCACTGCTATTGCACAACGAAATTCGAATACTCCTGTCAATACATTTTCGATTGGGTTTAAAGAATGGAAGTTTAATGAATCTGAGCATGCTAAAAATGTAGCCAAATATCTTCGGACAGAACATGAGGAGTTTTTTCTTTCAGAAAAAGAAGCAATGGACTCGTTTGAAGAAATAATGATGAATTTTGACGAACCTTTTGCCGATACTTCAGCATTGCCCACTTATATGGTAAGTAAAATGGCCGGTAATAAAGTTAAAATGGTCTTAACCGGAGATGGGGGCGATGAACTGTTTATGGGATACGGTTCTTATGTTTGGGCTGAAAAACTGGCACAAAAAAAGTATTTACTTACCCGAAGTATGTTGCATGCTATTTTGAAAAACATAGGAGGAAGTAGAAATAAAAGAGTAGCGCAGTTGTTGAATTTTAAAGCCGGAACGGATATAAGAAGTCATATATTTTCTCAAGAACTGTATTTCTTCTCAAAGGCTGAGCTGGAAGACATACTACAAACAGAAGATGCTCGTATCCCAAAGGATTGGTTGCCTGTAGATCGTCTGATGCGAAATTTGAGTGCAAAAGAACAGCAAGCTTTTTTTGATTTGAATTATTATTTAAAGGACGATTTGCTTGTCAAGGTTGATCGGGCCAGTATGTATGCTTCAATAGAAGCAAGAGAGCCCCTGTTGGATTACAGGATTGTGGAGTACGCCTTAAATTTGGATGAATCCTTTAAGCATAAAAATGGGATAGGGAAATTTATATTGAAGGATATACTATACGACTATGTTCCAAAGTCTTTTTTCGCACGGCCTAAATGGGGATTTGGTATACCATTAAACAAATGGCTGAAGAGAGATTTTAGTTTTATGATTGATAAGTATCTGAGTACAGACGTTTTGCTAAAATATAATATTGTCGATCCGCTCAAAATGAAAGCGATTCTGAATCGTTTTTACAACGGGGAAGATTATTTGTTTAATAGGATCTGGGTTGTACTATTGTTGCATAAATGGCTGGAAGAAGAGAAATTATAGCTTGTTTTTGACAGCCGTAAGGGAGATAGTTTTAGATTTCTGATTTAATATGATCATAGCTGATAGATAAAATGGCATCATAGGAAGTTTATATCGAACCAGAGAACCGAAGTTATAAGTAGATATTCCAACCGCAAAAGCAAATGTGAGTGAAAATATGATCGAGGAGAAGACAAATGTATCGTTGTTAATTTTAGCGAAAATAGTTAATCCGTTTTTGAAAATAACAGAGAGGGTAATCCAAATAAAGTAGGAGGATTCCAATGCCGCAAGAAGCATGACAATATTTTTAACTTCCCATATATAGGGTCTGAATAAGGTAACGTTTATACCCTTTGGGATTAATTGTAGCAGGCCGGCAAAAGAATAGTCAATTTCTCCCAAGTCATATACTGATCCTCCAGTCTCAATACTTACTTGTTTTATATAGGTAGCAGTAACCATTGAGGTCGTCTGAAGTTTTTGGAGATTATACCGTTCATTGCTCATACTGATGAGAGAGGCTCCGATAAAGCCAAAAGAACAAGCAAATACAATTACAATAGGCCGGAGGAAATTTCTGGTAGCTTTCGATTTAATATTGTTGTGGTATTTAATAAACAACCATATTATTAGGCCCGGAATAAAACAAATAAGGATATATATTTTTACGATATATAATACGTAGGCAGATATTAATATATAGGCAATATTTTTTTTAATCCTTTTTCTATAGGTGATTAATTCGTAAAAATGTCCATACATAAAGCATATCGATGCCAAACAAATAGAGTCCTTCATGATTCCTCCTCCCCAAAAAGTGATAGAAGGAAGAAATAAACAAGAAAAAGCAAACTTAGAGCTTAATGATGGGTATTGATCTGATAAAGTGGTAAATAGTTTCCAGCTTCCTGCGAAAGAGATCAAAGAAAAAAATAAGGCAGTGGTTGAATATGTAGTGAAGGTAAATAGGCTAATAAATGCTGCTGTTTTAACTATAAAAAACGAAGGGACATCATTGCTGATTTGGAGTTCATAGATATGAGTTGAAAAATTAGAAAATTTGGAGGAAAATGGATCTTTGAAAAACATTTCCAGATACGCCAGAGGATTGTCATATAGAATTTTATTATTCATGGTTTTTACTTCATTCCAAAAGGTAAAAGTGTCGCCTCCCTTATAATAAAACTGATATATAATCCCGAATAGAATACCCCCTAAAAATCTGATGGAAAGACCAGATAAAAAATATTTGCGGATAAGTTCATTTTGACGGTTCCTTCTCACATAGATGAAGGCAATTATTAAAATGAAACACAAATACATAGGGGTGATAATGATATCCCAGGCATCCATTTATTCTATCGTAGTTTTTTTGATCATTCTATTGTAAGGTACAAAATAAAGCTTTTTCTGACCTATTCCTTTCGACAAGGACCATTTCATTCTGGTCGGGCTTGGTCCTTATAAGGGTTTGTTTTGCAATGTGTTGTTTTTTAATTATTTATGGGAGTTACTAAAATGAGAGATTTCATAAAAAAGAACGAATCCTTGGGTTGGTTGTCCTCTGTTTATCCATGAATCATGGAAAGAAACCGATAAGTATCTCCCTTCACTCTACTATTTTGTATATATTTACATTCTATCGAAACCGAATAATTAACTTCAAAAATGAACTTTTTGGGGAAAGACAAAATCAATATTTTATACATTTCATATGATGGAATGACCGATCAGTTAGGACAATCTCAGGTGATTCCGTACTTGAAAGAGCTTACCCGGCTGGGGAATTTCAATTTTATATTGCTTAGCTGTGAGAAAAAAGAAAACTTTCATAAAAATAAAAAGATCGTGGAAGAGACCTTAAAAGGATTTCCGATCGAATGGAAGCCCCGGATGTACCATAAATCTCCTCCTGTTTTATCTACCCTGTTTGATGTTATAATGCTGCATTATCATGCACGAAAGTTATATGAGCTATACAAGTTCAGGCTGGTACACTGTAGAAGTTATATCAGTACGTTGGTAGGGCTTAGTTTATGGAAAAAATATGGGGTACCTTTTATCTTTGATATGCGTGGATTTTGGGCCGATGAGCGGGTGGATGGGAAATTGTGGAATCTCAAAAATCCTTTTTACAGGATTATTTATCGGTATTTCAAAAATAAGGAAGCTGAATTTTTAGCAAATGCTTCAGGGGTCATCAGCCTTACAGAAGCGGGAAAGGCTGAAATGATGAAATGGGAGAACGGAGCGACACATGCTCATAAAATGGTAGTGATACCATGTTGTGTAGACCTGGAGCATTTCTCGGCAAAAAAACTGGATCAAACATTGATCAGTACGATAAAAGAAAAGAATCATATCAAAGAGGAAGATTTCGTCCTCACCTATTTGGGGGCGATAGGAACCTGGTACATGTTACCCGAAATGCTTCGTTTTTTCTATTTGCTTCAGCAGCAAAAACAAGAAGCTAAATTCCTGTTTATAGCTCCCAGTGATTCGCACGCTTTTATTCGGGGTGAAGCACGCAACTATAATATACCTTCGGAAAAACTGATATTTATACACGGACAAAGAAAAGAAATCCCTTCTTTGCTTAGTTTAAGCAGCTATTCCATTTATTTTATTACCCCTTCTTATTCTAAAATTAGTTCTTCACCTACTAAACAGGCAGAGATCATGGCTATGGGGATTCCTTCTGTTACGAATAAAGGAATAGGAGATACGGAAGAAATTATCAGAAATGCCAAAGCCGGCTTCATTACAGAAGATTTTTCTGAAAAATCTTTTCAGAAAATCATAGAACAGATCTTTCATGAACCTGTAGCTAAAACAGAGATTCGAGACGGAGCAGAACATTATTATTCTTTAGTAGTTGGTTCTGAAAAATATTATAAACTCTATCAGAAGATTCTTAGTAAAGAAAAAAAAGAAAATGATTGATTATAATAAAAATCCTGTTCAAAAACTTGCTGTTGGAGATACTGAGATCGCTTCGTTTATTACTAAATATACTTCAGGTAATATCGACTGGGAGACTGTAGATTCGTTTGGTGAAGAATGGTCTAAATTTAATGCATTTTCCGAAGAGGAAATTAAGGCAGTAGGGGACGATTATTTTGATATTGTTCCGAAGCAACTTCTAACCAGTCAGACGTCGGTACTGGACGTAGGGTGTGGCAGTGGCCGATGGATCCGGTATGTGGCGGATAAAGTAAAATGGGTAGAAGGAATTGATCCCAGTCATTCGGTGTTTTATGCCACTAAGTATCTTTGTGATAAGTCCAATGTACGCATCACTCAGGCAGAAGTAGACGCTATCCCGTTTGAGGATAATTCGTTCGATCTTGTTTATAGCCTTGGAGTGCTTCATCATATTCCTGATACCTCTGCCGCCATGAAAAGATGTGTGGAAAAGGTGAAACCCGGAGGCTATTTTTTGGTCTATCTTTATTATGCTCTGGATAACAGAGGAATGGTGTTCAAAGCTATTTTCTATAGCTCAGCTCTCCTTAGGTGGTGCGTAAGCAAATTGCCTTCCGGACTAAAAAAAATAACCTGCGATGCGCTGGCCGTGATGTTGTATATGCCTTTTGTAGGACTGACCCGTATCGTACACAGGATTCCATTTCTTAGAAAATATGCTACAAAGATTCCTTTGTCATACTACAGAGATAAAAGTTTTCATATTATCCGAAACGATAGTCTGGACAGATTTGGGACGCCGCTGGAACAGAGATTCAACCGACTCCAAATTGAAGAAATGATGCGAAGCGCAGGCCTTAAAGACATTGTTTTTTCAGAAAGAGAGCCTTATTGGCATGCATTAGGGAGAAAAATATAACAGTGCAAAAAATGAACGCTAAAAAACTTCTGGTTATATGCCCGCATCCTGAAAATGTGGCTCCCGGACAACGGTTAAAATACGAGCAATATTTCTCGTACTTCCGTGAGCATAATATTGAGGTGGAGGTGTCTCCTTTTATGTCTCAACGGTTTCAAAATATAGTATATAAAAAAGGACACTTCTTTGAAAAAGTATTATGGACCATCGCCGGTTATTTCAGACGCGTGTATGATCTGTTCCGGTTACCATTTTATGACGGAGTCTATATTTTTTTATGGGTAACTCCTTTCGGGTTGCCATTCTTTGAGTTTCTTTATACGCTTTTTAATAAGCGGATTGTCTATGATATAGACGATCTGGTTTTTCTGGCTCCTGCCAGTAAAGCAAATAAGTTAATAGCTTCTCTAAAAGGGAAAGGCAAGCCTGCTTTTCTGATGAAAAAGGCACTTCATGTGATCACGTGTACTCCTTATCTTACGTCTTTTGCAAAGAAATACAATTCGAACGTTACGGATATTTCTTCTACGATCAATACAGAGACCTATATTCCAAAAATGGAATATGAAAAAAAGGAGAACCTGGTACTGGGGTGGAGTGGAAGTCATAGTACGGTAAAATATTTGTATTTGCTTAAAGACGTACTGCTTGAGATTAACAAGCTGCATCCGTTTAAATTACTAGTGATCGGAAGTACGGATTTTCAGATAGAAGGTCTGGACATAGAATGCCGTAATTGGAAATCTGAGACCGAAGTAAGTGATCTGAAAGAAATTGATATTGGACTTTATCCTTTACCTCTTGACGAAGAATGGGTGATGGGAAAAAGCGGGTTGAAAGCCTTGCAATACATGGCACTTGGTATTCCTACTATTGCGACTGCTATAGGGGCTAATTACAGGGTGATTGAAAACGATCTTTCAGGTTATTTAGTGACAAGTCCCGACCAGTGGAAAGAAAAAATAATCACATTGATGACAAATCCCGCTCAGCGAAAGAATTTAGGTCTTAATGGAAGAAAACGAGTGGAAGAATATTATTCTATAAAGGCTAATCGTAATACATATCTCAACATTGTTCGGACTGTTTTGGGGGCGTAACATAAGGATAGATTGCCAACAAGAGCAGGTAATGGATAGAAAAGGTAATTTAGAGGAGATGGTGAATAGGTCTATTGTCACCTAAATTATATTTCCATGAACTACAATCACCCTTTCTTCTTCTTCTCATCAGTCTTTTTCAGATATTCCTTTGCTTCCTTATGCAGCTCATTTTTCCGGTCTGCTTTATCCAGCAAAGTCTTGTAATATTCACGGGCAGAAGCCACATCATTTTCTTTGTCCGACATCCTGGCAAGGTCTGCTACGGCATACAGATAATAATTTTGTTTGGTGGCATTGGATTGTTCCGCAAAAGCAATGGCTTTTTTATAGGCTTCTTTTGATTTTTCTGTGTTGCCGGCGGCTCTGTATATCCTGCCCAGAAAAAAACCGGCATAACGGCCACTTGTCTCTTCGTATCCTGGCATTCCTATATTGATTTTGTATAAAATATCTTCTGAAACTTCTTTACAATCTTTCCAATGGCCGAGTGAATAGCTGATCCGGGCATATATTCTCTGGAAATAAGGATTGTCCGGGAATGTTTTTGCAAGATATTCTGAAAATGCCAGCGCTTTTTTATCGTCATCCTCTTCGTTGTAGTAGATCCGCATCAGGAAGTACTGAGCTTCTGTACGGGTCCAGAAAGCATTGTAGGAAACTTCTTTCAGTTGTTTGATCCCTAAATCTTTATCTCCTTCCGGGAAAAGGGCAAGAATAGGGGACATAATCGGATATTCTCCTTTGAACCATGCAGCATAATAATTAAACAAGGCACTGAAAAATAAAAATTCCGGACTGAGGTCTTTCTTATCGTTGAGTTTTTTGAAATAATGAAATGCTTTTCTCGTATTATTTAGTGACCGCATTTCCTGTCCGTTTTCGGCATAGTGGCGGGCGATCAAAGCATGGGCTGCACAGAGGAAAAAGGTCGCTTCGGTATTGTCATTATTCCGGTCATAGAGTTTCTCCGCTTTGGCGATCGATAGTTCCATGTACTTGTCAAATTCCGGTTCATATAGCTTGATCCGTGGATCGTTGTCGTTGTAAGGCATCATTTTCCACCAATTCCCCAGTCCTATGATATAATAAGGAAGAGGATGATTCGGATAACGCTGAAGAAGTTCCTGGAATTTGGCCTCGGCAAGGTCAAATTTGAAATTATACATGTTGTTGATGGCTTCGGTTGCCTCAATCTGCAAGTCTTCATACTGCATTAACTCCAAAGTATCTGCCGGAGCCTCCTGTGCTCTGGCCTGGAAGGTCAGAAACCCGGTTAATATGTATAGTATATAAAGTAATCTCTTCATTTTCTGGTATATATTATACTCAACGTTGGAAAAAGATAATTAGTTTTTCCGTAGCAAGATAATTTATTTTTACGATATTGTTAATTGGTTGGTTACCCCCAATAAATCAATGGAATTATTAAAAAAACTATGCGAAATTCATGCCCCTTCCGGTAATGAAGTGTTACTGAAAGAGTTTATTCTCGATTATGTGAAAAAAAATGCTAAAAACTGGAAAGTAAAACCCAAAGTAATTCATGGGGAAGATTTTCAGGATTGTGTAATGCTTGTTTTCGGAAAGCCCCGTACAGCCATTTTTGCTCATATGGATTCAATAGGTTTTACAATCCGCTATGATAATAAACTGGAAGCTATTGGCGGTCCACAGTTGAAAACTTCGTATCAGTTGGTGGGGCAGGATTCCAAAGGGAAAATTGAAACAAAGATCGTTTTTGATGCAAAATCAGATTATATCGTATGTGATTTCCCAAGAGAAATTGACCGGGGGACAGAATTGTTGTTTAAATGTAATTTTCGTGAAACCAAAGAATCCGTACAGTCCTGTTACCTGGACAACCGGTTGGGTGTGTGGAATGCCCTGAGAGTAGCAGAAACCCTCGAACACGGAGTGATCTGTTTTTCCTGCTGGGAAGAGCACGGCGGCGGATCCGTGAGCTATCTTACAAAATATATTTATGAAAAACTGAAGGTCAAACAAGCTTTGATCTCTGACATCACCTGGATTACAGACGGAGTAAAACACGGAAAAGGAGTGGTGATCTCGATGCGTGACCGAAGTATACCGAGAAGAAGCTTTGTCAACAAAGTGATTGCGCTGGCAGAAAAATCAAAAGTGCCTTTTCAACTCGAAGTAGAAGGTACCGGAGGCAGTGACGGAAAAGAAATACAGGCCTCCCCTTATCCGATCGACTGGATCTTTATAGGAGCCCCGGAAGAAAACGTACATAGCCCGGACGAACTCGTTTATAAAAGTGATATTGTAAGCATGGTAAAACTATACCAGTATCTGATGAAAAAATTGTAGGGGAATAACGTTAAGAGTGTAAAAGGTTGGGGTTATAATAAGATCAGAGAAAACAAAATCTCAAACCTGGGATTTGAACTCTTAAAAAGTGAGAGCCTGTCCCGGATGGACAGGCTCTCACTTTTTTCCCTGGAATCCGGTATCGGGCATCTTGTATCTTAAAAGGATCTTATCTTCATTCTGTCATCATTTACTTACAATTCTCACAATAAGTTTTTTTCAGGTATTCATTGTCCAGTAGTTGAAAGCTGATTCCTCCCTTACCAAAGGGTTTAAAGATATTGCAAAACCTTTCCTGGTTCAGATTGATCGCATTCAGCATGATTGCCCGGTAGGATTTGGCAGCGGTCATTTTAGGCTGCGCAATGGTCAGGTTGATATAGTAGAATAGAAGATCTTCCTCCACATCAATCTTGATTGCGTAGCGGGCAAGTAATCTTTCAGCCCAGTCGTATTTGTGGTATGCCACGAAATATTGTGAAAGACTTAACGCATCCTGATCGGAGAGCTGAAACGAATTGTAATTGTTGTAGATATACCGTACGGTTTTGTCTTTCTCTGCGTAATTACGCTCTTTCTGCTGATACTCGCTTAAGATGATGTGATAGTTGACCAGCAGCCTTTTTACAAGGCTGGGTTCGATACCCGCTTTTTCGAGTGCAAGGATGTCAGCTTTTAGTTTCCCCGGATCTACGGCAGATTCTCCCACTATCCAGGCTTGTAGCAAAAGCACACATAAATTATAACGGATCCGGCTGTCTCCGGGCATTAATTCCAGGAGCTTCTGGAACTGGCTTATGGTGGCAAACAGATCGCTGTCGGCCTGCTGGTAGTTGAAAACGGCAGTATTGTTCAGGAGTAGTCCGAATTCGGATTTCTCCGGTACTTCAAGCTGTTTGATAAAACTGTTTGGTAGTTTATGTTCCCGTATTTTTGTGAAAATAAGCTGCTGTACCTCGATTGCTTCTTTAATGTTTTTTTGTGTGATCAGTTGGTCAAATAACTTCCGCAATCTTGCCGTATCTTCTTCATAGTATTTGACTTTTTTCTCCAACGCAATATGCAGGATCCCTTTGCGGTGTTTTTTCAGATAGGGTTCCAGATCAGCAGAGAGTTGTTTGTTTTCCAGTTTTGTTTTGATCTCATCTTTGGAAAGGTTTTTCAGATTGCTGTGCCGGGTATCAACGATATCTTCCAGAAATTCCACCCAGTTTTCGGAAGCGCTGATGGTAGCGGCGATCGTGTCAAGCTGGAAGGACTGGAGCGCCTTGACAATACTTTCAGCTCTTTTTTCCTGGAGCTTTATATTATGGTCCAGAGAACCTTCTACGGATGAGTAGGCTTTGATAGAAATAGCTTTAATATAGAAATCATTATTCTGAAGCGAATCATAAATTGGTTTCAGATCTGCCTGTGCATATTCAGATTTGTTTTTTTCAAACGGGATCTCAAAGCGCCATTCTTTGCTGAGCATGGCTGTTTTGGTACGCAGGTTATTTTCGGTGAGCGTATCCATAAATAAACCCATTTCAAGCAATTTCCATTTTTCTCCCCGCAGATCGTAGAAATTGGAGTAATGGCATAGATATTTGTCTTTGAGAAGAAGCAGGTTGAACTCAAGATCCGCTTCGTTCATCCCGGGAGGAAGAGCAGCATATTTTACCACCAGCGAACCGTTTTCCAACTGAAAAAGATTGGTATTCATTTCTTTCAGATACATTGGCTTCAGCAAATAGCCATGATAAGCCCAGGAATTTACCAGCTTGTTTTTTTTGCCACATACATACCAGTTTTTATCGATGATATCGATTGCAATTCCATCGCCGTTTTTTTGAAATAGCTTGCCGTAAAAGGCAGGATCGGTGATGATAAAATAAATAGATCCGTCCTGGGAAAAGGTGCCGAATTTTACATCCGAAGGCATGGATTGCAAGGTTGTTTTACATTGTCCGCAGCGTTTTTCGTAATCTTTGAGAGGATTCTTAATACCGTAAAGATTTTCCGGTACTTTGAAATCCTGAGCGTTCAGCGAGGGCAAGAGGATAAACAGTAAATAAAGGATAAGACCTGGTATTCTCATTTCTGAATACGATAGTTAAATAAAACGCTAAAGGTATTATAAAATGCTAAAATTAAGGTATTGAAGTGATAAACAGGATGATTATTTTTGAAATATAATTTTTTAAAGAAGTTTTAGGGTTGTTAAGCGTATCGCTTCCTTTTTTTCTTTTATTCAAGCAGGTTTTATTTTCGAAGTAACTACTTTGTTTTAAGTATTTTAATTTGAAAAGAGGATTATATTAATTAAAAAATAACACATACTTTGCATTGAATAAATAATCACGTAGTTTTGCAGTCGCAAATTTGTAATACAACATTCTTTCTAAATAAAAAATGGCAAATATAGGTAAAATCACCCAGGTAATTGGCCCGGTAGTGGACGTGAGCTTTGAAGACGAGAACTCAAAGCTACCTAAGATTCTGGATGCACTTGAAGTAACCAGAGCAGATGGAACAAAACTAATTCTGGAGTGTCAGCAACACCTGGGAGAAGACAGAGTAAGAACCATCTCTATGGACTCTACAGAAGGTCTTTCCAGAGGGATGACTGTAGTGGACTTAGGTTCTCCGATCACTATTCCAACCGGCGATCAGATCAAGGGTAGATTGTTCAACGTAGTAGGAGAGACCATCGATGGGATCAAGACGCTGGACAAAACCAAAAGCCTTTCCATTCACAGACAAGCTCCTAAATTTGAAGATCTTTCCACCTCTTCAGAAATTCTTTATACAGGGATCAAAGTGATCGACCTTTTAGCTCCTTATGTAAAAGGAGGTAAGATCGGTCTTTTTGGTGGTGCCGGTGTAGGTAAGACTGTATTGATCATGGAACTGATCAACAACATTGCAAAGGCTTATGAAGGTCTTTCTGTGTTTGCCGGAGTGGGTGAGCGTACCCGTGAAGGAAACGATTTGTTGAGAGAGATGATCGAGTCTGGTGTTATTAAGTACGGCGAAGAGTTTGTACACGCCATGGAAAAAGGAGAGTGGGATCTTTCTAAAGTAGACGAAGTAGAACTGGCAAAATCTCAGGCTACCCTGGTGTTCGGTCAGATGAACGAACCTCCGGGAGCACGTGCCCGCGTGGCGCTGGCAGGACTTACCGTAGCGGAATATTTCCGTGATGGTGATGGTTCAGGTCAGGGAAAAGACATTCTGTTCTTTATCGATAATATCTTCCGTTTTACCCAGGCAGGTTCTGAGGTATCTGCCCTTCTGGGCCGTATGCCATCAGCCGTAGGTTACCAGCCAACACTGGCTACAGAAATGGGAGCAATGCAGGAGCGTATTACTTCTACTAAACGTGGTTCTATCACTTCCGTACAGGCCGTATACGTACCTGCGGATGACTTGACTGACCCGGCTCCGGCTACTACGTTCTCTCACTTGGATGCTACTACTGTATTGAACCGTAAGATCTCCGAGCTTGGTATCTATCCTGCCGTGGATCCGTTGGACTCAAATTCAAGAATCCTGAGCGAAAGCATCGTAGGAGCAGAGCATTATAACTGCGCTCAAAGAGTGAAAGAAATGCTTCAGAGATATAAAGAACTTCAGGACATCATTGCGATCCTGGGACTGGATGAACTTTCCGATGAAGATAAACTGGTCGTAAACCGTGCGAGAAGAGTACAGAGATTCCTTTCTCAACCTTTCCACGTAGCAGAGCAGTTTACTGGTCTTAAAGGAGCTCTTGTAAACATTAAAGATACCATCAAGGCTTTCAACGAGATCATGGAAGGAAAGCATGACAACCTTCCTGAAGCAGCATTCAACCTGGTAGGTACTATCGAAGATGCTGTTGCAAAAGGTGAAAAACTGATGGCAGAAGCTAGAAAATAAGTGATATTCCGATTGTTGAATGGTTAAGAAAAAATCATTCAACAATTAAATTACTCATATAATAAAAAAGGTATAAATGTTAGCATTAGATATATTAACTCCAGACGTAAAAGTATTCAGCGGAGAAGTACACGCAGTAAACCTTCCGGGATCTGAAGGAGCGTTCGAAGTGCTGGAAAAACATGCGCCTTTGATCACAACTCTGGGGAAAGGATATATTACTATCCGTAAAAATTCCAGAGAAGAGGAAAAGGTAATGATCGAAGGAGGACTTGTTGAAGTGCTTAATAACAAAGTAATCGTTTTAGCAGATTCAGTTGTGACGAACTAAAACGAAGAAAAAAGTAATAAAATCAAAAGATCCGGTTTCTGTAAACCGGATCTTTTTTTATGCCTTCCTCTTCGGCAGCGTAGAACGCTGTGATCGTACCCCGTAGTTATACGTGCCGAACTATTCGTATACACCCTCGTATTTGTTGAAGCATCTGACTCAGGCGGAAAACACTGGCGGAGCCAGGGACATGGAGAAATTATGTTTTTTAAAAACATAGTACAGAAATGAATATTAATGACATTGTTTTTTTTAGCGCTTCTATACAACGTGTATGTAAGAATGAACCGACAGTGGTAAGATTCCTGAAAAAAGCGCTACATTTTTTGTGCATTTTGATCCGAAAAAATTAGGAGTACAGTATTATTCCTGTATAGAATAGGGCGAATGTTATTTTTCTAAAAGCCTCTTTATCCGTAAGATTTAGTTTTACTATTCAGGAACAGTAGGCATGGTACCTCGTTTATTTATGTATACGATATAATTAAACAGGTCAATAATTTTTAAAAGAATAATGTTATGAAAAAAATACTGATAAAAGTGCTCGTGTTTTCCGTAAGCGTTACGTGGGCTGTGTCTTCTGTAGCGGAAGATGCCGATCATAAGATGGCAGGAAAGATCCATTTAAAAGGTTCTAAAAAACACCTGAATGGAAATTATAAAGCAGCGGAAAAGATCTATACAGAAGCCTTGTCTTTGAACACCTCGTCGGCAGAGCTTTATTTTAAAAGAGGATGTGTCCGGTTTGAGTCCGGGAAATATCCTGAAGCCCTGGCCGATTTTGAAAAAGCAATAGCGATGAATCCATCATATGCAGAAGCATACAATTACAGAGGGATCGTGCGGCTTGAAACCAACGATACGCTGAGCGCACTCAGCGATCATTCGAAAGCCATTGAGCTGAATCCAAACTATGCGGATGCTTATTATCAGAAGGCCTATATTCATACCCACAAGGGTGAACTCGGGCAGGCGATCAAAGAGTATGACAGAGCGATCTACCTGATGCCAGGACAGGGGTATATGCACCTGAACAGAAGTTATGCGTACTATCTGAACCATCAATATGAAAGGGCTTTGCACGATATTACGATCGCTCAGACGATCATGCCCGACAACCCTTATGTCTATAAGATAAAAGCGTTGACAGAGATTGCCATGGGGAGTACTCACAATGCCTGTGAGAGTATCCGGGAAGCGGATGCGCTGGGATATTCAGAAGTATATGGAGATGATCTTGAAAAATTATCCAGGAAATATTGTAGGTAGTGTTGACATGTTACGGGAGTGTTTAAAAAAGATAACGCTCGATTATAGCGTAGTTGGGAAGGAGTGAGTTAGGTAGTGGCAGCAAACATATACTTGTTTGCTGCCTTTTTTTGTTTACTTTAGGAAGTATTTATCAGTCATGTATTATCTGTAAAATAAGGCGCAGGCACCTATGAAATTACATACGATTATTCCCGGAGGGCTAAAATTATTTTTTCAGGTAGAGCTGGTGCAATATAAAACAGCATTTGAAAAGGGAGAATACCAGATTGCCTGGCGTCATTTGGAACGTGCTCATATACTTGGTCAGGCCTATCCTGTGGAGCATACGATAGCACATTGGAAGATGATCCGGTTTGGAATAGCGATTAAAAACCGGAGGGAAGTAATAGGACAAATCCCGCGGTTATTGGTAGGAGGAGTTAAATCATTTGTAGGAAAGATCCCTGTAGGGAATACAGGAGGAGCCAATGTACCACCTTTGACACCGATGGAAATTCCGGAAGACCTCAACGAGATCCTTCGCAGGTTCAGATAAACTTGAATAAAGAATAATCAGTAAGATCTTTTCGAATCAGTTTTTAGCTTGGTTGCAGATACAGGATTCCAGAGAATGAGACAAGGCAAGTGACCATCTTTCTAAGCACTAGAACCGTTTTGTAAAAGAATACTATCCCCATCTTGTATACTTGTACCCTGGATCTGATATCCCGGTACCTGTTTTTGAGATAAAAATTCAATCATTCAGCCGTTGCTGAAACAGCTATCATAAAAAAAGCGGCCCTCTGTTGAGGACCGCTTCACAGAGAGGGTTAATTGATTAATTTGTGCTGGATCGCTTTTTTGATCAGCTCTGCTGAGTTGGAAGCTTTTACTTTTTTCATGATCTTCATCCTGTGTGCTTCTACCGTACGTGTACTGATGTTGAGTTTTTCAGCGATCAGTTTTGTACTCAATCCTTGTGCTACGTATTGCAGGATTTCTTTTTCCCGTTCGGATATTTTTCCGATCTCTTTTGGTTTGGAAATATTGTCGATCAGGAGTTCGGAAATGAAAGGACTGAAATATTTGTTCTTGTCGTATACACTCCGGATTGCTTCCTCCAGTTCATCAGGTTCTACATCTTTCAGCAGATAGGAACAGGCGCCGTTTTTCACTGCTTTGATAATGTATTCCCCTTCTTTGTGCATAGTGAGCATAATGATCTTGAGATCTTTGTTCAACTTCAGTAGTTTGGGGATTAATTCCAGTCCATTGGTGTCTGGCATGGATATGTCGAGAAGGAGAATGTCCGGACAATCGGTTTTAACAAGTTCTATAATTTCTTCCTCATTGTCTGTTTCAAGGAGTACATTAAAATCCGGGATATTGTTTAGGATGAGACAAAATCCTCTTCGGACTAGTTTATGGTCATCAAGAATTGCTAGGCGTATGTAAGTCATAAATATAAAAATTAAAGTGGGATAACAATGTTTATTTTAGTTCCTTTGCCTGGCTTGGAGTCTATGGTGCATTTCCCTCCGTTTAGTTCTGCCCGCTGATACATACTGGATAACCCTTTGCCAGTGTTTATTTTTCGCTCTTTTTTATTAATCACGAACCCTTCGCCGTCGTCCTCAATTAATACGGTGATATGTTGTGAGTTGTTCGATATTTTAATGAAAATATTTTTAGCATTGGCATGTTTCAGAATGTTGTTAAGCGCCTCCTGGATAAGCCTGTAGATGTTTACAGCCTTATCAAAGGAAATATTTCCAAGCGCTTCTGTTTCTTCAAAAGATTGTTTTACTTTTATTTCTCCGTATTTATCGGTATTCTCACATAGTATTTTTACGGATGGAATCAATCCGAAATTTAACAGTACGCTCGGCATCAGATTGAAGGAGATACGGCGGGCTTCCGAAATGGTATCGTCGATCATTTTCTTGAGCTCTATTTTTAATTCGTCCTGTCCTTTGATCGAATTCAGCACGAGTTTAATAGCCGTAAGCATTTGCCCGAGGCCGTCGTGGATCTCCCGTGAGATACGTCCTCTTTCTTTCTCCTGTCCTTCCAGCAAAGCGGCTGTTTTTTCTTTCATGAGGGCAATTTCCTGTTCCTTTAGCTGGACGAGTTGATTTTGCATCTGGCTAAGCAAAATCTTGAATACATCTTTCTCTTCCAGAAAATTGACAGACACCTCAGCGGGATCATGTTCGGTATTCTTTCTCCTATATTCTCTTTTCAGTTTTGCCATTTAATTTTCGGCTATTATTTTTTGAACAATATCGCGTGTAAGAGGTTTCTTTAAATAACCTTTTACAAAAGGATAACTCATCGCTTTGCTCAGGTCTTCGGGGTTCACAGAAGAAGTAAGAATGTATACGGATAGGCTGTTCAGAAACTTGTCGTAAAATTTGTCAAGAAAAGAAAACCCATTCGTGAGAGGAATATTTAAATCTATAATTACGATTTCAGGAAGAGGGTTGGCTTGATTAATGTATTCGATAGCTTCCTGGCTGGTCCTGCATACAATGTATTGTTTGGAAGCGTTATATTTCCTGAACAATTGCTCATTGATGACGTTTACAATAGGATCATCGTCCAATAAAAAAATCTTATTTATTTTCATTATTTAGTTGAATTTAATTTAATGGGAATGTAAAGATAAAAGTACTCCCTTTTTCAGGAGTAGAAATTAATTCTGCTGTCCCGTTCAGTTTTTCCACGATGCCTTTTACAATATAGAGCCCCAGACCGGAGCCAAGAGAATAAGCATTCGCTCTATAAAACATTTCAAATATTTTACTGTGGAATTCTTCTGCAATACCTACGCCGTTATCTTCAAAGATCAAACGTAGGGTTTGTCTGTCAGAAAGTACAGATATATTAAGAAACGAATACTCTTTGTTCGTGTCCTGGTATTTTATAGCATTGGAAAGGGAATTGTTGATTAGAATGGCAATTCTTTTTTTGTCGATTTTGACATATTTATCTGGCACCTGAATATCAAGTTTGATCTTAAGACGATGAAAATTTTCCATGAAATGATGACTTAAAATAGCATCATCGATCAGTTCCGAAAAATCGACATCTTCCTCCTGGATATGGGTACGGGCATTTCTGGAATAATCAGCCATATCATCGGTCACTTTCAGCAACCGTTCTACACTCTCTTTGATTAAAAAATTGAGATAGTAGATTTTATGCAGATCGGTTTCGTTTTCGATGAGGGAGGAAAGACCTAGAACAGAAGTGAGCGGAGCCCTCAGATCATGAGAAGAACGATATACAAAAGTATCCAGTTCTTCGTTCAGGATTTTGAGCTCTTCATTTTTCTTCAGGAGCTCTAGATCGTTTTTTTGTTCTTTAGTCATAGTTCCATTCTAATACGAGTTAAAAAAAAATCTGTTTTAAAATTAATTGAGAATCTACAGATTCTGTTTCGTATTCCTTTGGTTTTAAGATGTCGGACCTTTACAATGTTATTAGTATTAATACCTATCCACATAGCTGTTCCGGAGTATATAAAAATGCTCCCCAATCAATGGCATGATTAAATATACTTAAAAATATTTTTAATTTTGGTAAGAATGTGCAGTGTGTTTTTTATTTTTAAGGAGAGCAGAAAGAAAAAAATAGCTTAAAGGTTCGTCATAATATCATTAAATCGTACCATTTTGACAGAAAATATTATAGAGAATTACAGTGCTGTTTGGTTGGACAATTTACCGGCTCTTGTACGGGCATCAGATTCGACAGGTGCTTGCGTATATGTCAATAACCTGTGGATAGAATTTACAGGACATGCGCTGGAACAGGAAAAAGGCGATGGCTGGAAAAACAATATTCATCCGGAAGATAAAGCGAACTACCTGGAAAGCCTCTTAAATGCCACCAGAGAAGGAAAAGAATATTCTCTTGAGCTCAGATTGAGAAAAAAGACAGGAGAATACCATTGGTTTGTAGATACGTGTAAACCATTATTTGATACCCTCGGAAAATACGTATGCTCTATTTCGGTTTATACTGATATTTCGAGCCGTAAGAAGCATGAGGAAGAGCTTAATACCTCTCTTGAGGGGAAAGAGGTATTGTTACGGGAAATCCATCACAGGGTGAAAAATAATATGGCTGTAGTAGCAGGAATGCTGGATCTCCATATGGATTATGTTAATAATCCCAGTGACCGGGAGGTATTTCTGGCCTGCCAGAGCCGGGTACTTTCCATGGCCTTGATCCATGAAAAATTGTACCGGTCGGAGACATTGTCTAAGATTAATTTTAAAAATTATATAGAAGACCTGGTTAAAAAGGTGAGCAGTTCCTATATGGAAAAGCAAGGCTCTGTATCGGTTAGAATTGAGGCAGACAATGCAGAACTCGAACTGGAAAAAGCAATGCCTTGTGGACTTATTTTAAACGAACTTATTACCAATGCCTTTAAGCATGCATTCTATAACAACGAAAAAGGAGAGATCATTATAGGATTTTCGGCAAAAACGGGCAAATATTCTTTGTTTGTATCGGACAATGGAGTGGGCATCAGCGATGAAGATAAGCTGAACTCTTCCGGTACATTAGGGTACACTCTGGTGGCAGCGCTGACCAAACAGTTGGATGCGGTCATGGAGATAGACAGGACAAATGGACTTGTCGTAAAATTTACTTTTTAAACGCTCAATCGTATGGCAAAAATACTCGTGGTAGAAGATGATATGATACTGGCATTAGTGCTTAAGAAAAACCTGGAAAAACTGGGACATTCTGTACTGGAGGTACAATCCAGCGGACATGGAGCTATTGATGCAGTATCTGTCGAAAGGCCGGATCTGATCATCATGGATATAAAACTGATGGGAAGTATTGATGGTATCCAGACAATGATCGAGATCCGGAAATTTTCAGAAATTCCGGTTATTTATGTTTCGGGCAATTCGGATGAATCCATTAAACTGAAGGCTCAGGCTACGGAAAGTTCTGAGTTTATGAGCAAGCCGGTAGATCTTTTTGAATTGAAAGAACGGATAAACAAAGCGCTCGAATTATCATCTCAAAAAGAAAAGTAAACAGGAGGTTCTAAAAGGCCGGATGCTTGGTGTTGATGAGAGGTAGTGTCCGGGCCATAGATACTTCAATAGGTGTTGTCTCAAATGTTCCTGCCCTTTTCGATTAAATTAGTTGTCCAATGCCGTTTCTAAAATACAGCAAGAGCATACAGCGATATAATTGTTGCGGTATGCTCCTGCTAATTCCGAATGACCTGCATCGTCAGGCCGGACTATCTTTTATTCAAGATTCAGCCCGAATCTTTTTAACATTTTCTTTTCAAAGGCCCAGAAAAACTTAAACTGTCCCAGAAGTGCTCCCACGACGATCAGCAGAACCTGATAAACCGGGAAGATGATCAGTATCCGGAGAGGCCAGTAGATCGCTCCGTGAAGATCCTTGGTGATGTTCAATAATTTCAGGATAGGAGCAGTCACCCAGGCCGAAGCAGAACCGGTAATAGCAAATCCGACACATATTATAAACAGTTGCCAGTTACTTGTGATCTGCCACTTTATTTTTAACCTTTCAAAGAAATTCATAATGCTCTGTATAGTTTAGATCGTAGGGTATTGCGGTTAACTTTCCCGCTGAGCCAGCTTGTTCGCAAAATCTTTCAGCAATGCTTTCTTATGAAGAGGCGCATCTATCTTGGAAAGATTTTTGAATGCGAGGTCAAAGTACTCGTTTATTTTAAGCTCGGTAAAAGATTTTATCTCTAGTTTATTGTATAGCTCTGTTACTTCTTTCACTTTCGTGATGCTGTCTACTGAATTGGAGCTTAGAAGGTCATTCAGTTTTTTCAGATCTGCTCCTTTGGCTTTCTGTAAAGCGGTGATCAACAGATAGGTTTTTTTATTAGCTACAATGTCTCCTCCTACAGCTTTCCCGAATTTACTCATGTCGCCGTATACATCCAGGAGGTCGTCCATTAGCTGGAATCCTATTCCCATGTTGACGCCAAACTGGCGAAGCAGAAGCAGATTGGCTTCTGAAGTACCGGCTACAAGTCCTCCTACCTCAAGCGCAAAGCCGAGGAGGACTGCCGTTTTTTGACGGATCATGTTGATGTACTCGTCTACCGACACCTTCTCCCGTTTTTCAAATTCCATATCGTATTGCTGTCCTTCGCAGATCTCGGTAGCAGTAGTGTTGAAAAGATCCAGTGTCTTACGAAGGATGTCGTCGTTCACATGCATCATCAGTTCAACGGATTTGATTTGCATGACATCCCCCGAAAGGATGGCCACGTTCGTACTCCATTTTTCATGTACGGTGGGATTCCCTCTGCGCAGAGGAGCATTGTCCATGATGTCGTCGTGAACGAGTGTATAGTTATGAAAGACCTCGATTGCAATGGCCGGTTTTAGTACTTTCTCAATATCATCGGAAAATAAATGGTGGGAGAGAAGGGAAAGAAGAGGACGGAGTCTTTTGCCTCCTAGCCCCATGATATAGTGAATGGGATCGTATAAATCTGCCGGTTCTTTTCCGAAATTAAGATTGGAAATTTCTTTGTTAATTAGCTTTAGTGCTTTGTCAATGGTTAAAATCATAACAGGTATTAGAAATGGATTAAGTGGTGATCAGTTCAAGGTCAATGGTTCTTCTGCCCAGATCGGTCTTTTTTACTTTTACCTGGACAGTGTCTCCAAGTGTATACATTTTTTTCTTTCGCTTTCCGATTACCCGGAAATTTTCCAGGTCTACTTCGTAGAAATCGTCGGTAAGTTCACTTAGCCGTACCATTCCTTCGCATTTTGTCTCAATAATTTCTACAAATATACCGTGTTCTATCATTCCGGAAATGATTCCGTCAAAAACTTTTTCGGTCATACTCTGCATAAATTCCACTTGCTTATATTTGATCGAGGCTCTTTCGGCATCTGCCGCCATTTTTTCCCGCTCTGAGGAATGAGTGCATTTTTCTTCAAAGAGATGCTTGTCTTCGGATTTCCCTCCTTCCAGATAATGGAAGAGCAACCGGTGTACCATCATATCAGGATATCTCCGGATGGGAGAGGTAAAGTGCGTATAGTGCTGGAACGCCAGCCCGAAGTGCATGTCGGCATCGGTCGTATAACGGGCCTTGGCCATACATCGAATGGCCAGCCCCTGGAGTACGTTCTGCTCCGGTTTCCCTTCTACATCTTCGGTAAGTTTGTTTAAGGCATTGGATATGGCATTCTCGTCGTGCAGCGCTAGCTTGTGGCCAAAACGGGCCGCAAAAGTAGCAAGGGATTTCAGCTTGTCAGGATTAGGATTGTCGTGCGTCCTGTACACCATCGTATTTTTATCTTCCCCTTTTTTCATATGATATACATGCTCGGCTACTTTTTTATTGGCAAGGAGCATAAAGTCCTCTACCAGCTTATGAGCATCTTTTCGTATTTTAGGATAGACTCCCAGTGGCTTCCCTTTTTCATCCAGCTTGAATTTGATCTCAATGGTTTCGAAACTGATGGCCCCTTTTTTGAATCGCTCTTTTCGTAAGATCTTGGCAAGACGGTCGAGGATAAGAACTTCTTCCTTCAGCTCTCCTTGCTGTGTTTCAATGATCTCCTGTACTTCTTCATACGTGAATCGCCGGGCCGAATGAATGACTGTTTTCCCAAACCATTGATTCATGATCTTCCCGCTTTGGGTCATTTCAAAAACAGCAGAAAAGGTCAGCTTGTCTTCGTGAGGACGAAGTGAACATAAACCATTGGAAAGTTTTTCAGGAAGCATCGGGATAACCCTGTCTACAAGATAGACGGAGGTCGCCCGGGCGTATGCTTCCTTTTCGAGAAGCGTTCCCGGCCTTACATAATGGGTAACGTCTGCAATATGGACACCAATTTCATAGTTGCCGTTCTCCAGTTTTTTGACTGAGATTGCATCGTCAAAATCTTTGGCATCAACTGGGTCAATGGTAAAAGTAGTAGTGGTACGGAAATCGCGTCGTCTCCTGATCTCTTCTTCGGAGATCTCTTCGGAGATTGTATTGGCAGCTTTATCAATGCTTTCAGGGAAGGTGAACGGAAGTCCGTATTCTGCCATGATCGCATGCATTTCCGTATTATTATCTCCTGCATCACCCAGCACTTCTTTGATTTTTCCGGTAGGTTTTTTACCATCCTCCGGCCATTCCGTGATCTCTGCGATCACTTTCTGCATATGTTCTGCCTTGTTGATGTGCTCTCGGGGGATGAAAATATCAAAGTGTATTTTTTTGTTGTCAGGGATTACAAAAGCAAATTTTGGAGAAACCTCGATCGTACCGACAAACTCCGTTCTTTTTCGTTCTACGATCTCTATGATCTTTCCTTCAGTGTGTTTTTCCTTCTTGAATTTTCCGGAAGATTCGAAGACGTGTACTTTAACAATGTCTCCGTCAATCGCTCCGTGCATAAACCGCTGATCAACCCATATATCGGTTCCTTCTGTTGTTTCCTGTGGAACTACGTAGGCAAACCGCGGACTTACGTGGTCTACCCGTCCGAGTATGAAGTTAGTTTCTCCGGAAGTATTGGTTTTAAATAATCCGTTCTTTAGCTGTACTATTTTCCCTTGTTTGACAAGGATCGTAAGTTCTTTTTCCAGGTCTTGCTTAGTATCTTTTCTTTTCAGACCGAGCTTTTTTATCAGTTCTTTCAGCGAGTATGGGTTCTTTCTGCTATTGTTAAAAAAAGTCAGAAGTTTGTCGCGTAAAAGATCTGTTCTTTTTGATGTGGGGTTGTTTTTCATGTGTTAATGTCTAAGAGAGTCTTGCTTCCTAAGCAGTTGGGCTCTGCGGATGTCTTCCAGATTGCCTTTAGGAATTGCATTGATCAGTCGTTGGGTGTATTCTGAGGTGGGATTGGCATATATATCTTCAGCAAATCCAAGCTCTTCTATTTTCCCTTTGTTCATGACAATAATTCTGTCTGACATGAACTTAACGACCGACAGATCGTGTGAAATAAAAATATAGGTGAAGTTAAATTCTTCTTTCAGTTTATTCAACAGGTTCAGTACCTGTGCTTGTACCGATACATCCAGTGCCGATACAGATTCGTCGCAGATAATAAATTTAGGATTTAGAGCGAGTGCACGGGCAATGCATATTCTTTGTCGCTGCCCTCCTGAGAATTCATGAGGATAACGTTCAAAATGCCTTTTGGATAAGTTTACTTTCTCCAAAAGCTCAATGGTATGTTTTTTTCTGTGGAAATCCGATTCGTAAATATGATTTACCCGCATAGGTTCGATGATCGCTTCTCCGATGGTCATTCTCGGGTTAAGAGAGGAATAAGGATCCTGGAAAATGATCTGGATATCTTTCCGGAGTTTTCGCAGCTCTTCTTTATCTATATGGGTGATGTCTTTTCCTTCAAATGTAATACTGCCGGAGGTAGGTTCTATCAGGCGAAGGATAGCTCTGCCCAGGGTGGTTTTCCCACATCCCGATTCGCCTACAAGTCCGATGGTTTCTCCCGGATATACGTTAAAACTGACATCGTCTACCGCTTTTACATGGTCCTTTACTTTTCCAAACAATCCCCTTTTGATAGGGAAATACATTTTCAGGTTTTTAATTTCCAGTTGCGGCGGTTGTGAGGCAAGGAAAGTATTCCGCTCCCGTATCTCGTCGTCGTCGGTAAAATTGAGGAGAATTGCTTCTCCCACAGAAGAATATTTTTGTTCCTGTACTTTTTCCGTAATTCTTCCTTCTATGTCTACGTTCATGAAATCCGTGGCCACCGGCAGGATCTTCATTTTAATATCCAGCCGCGGACGGCAGGCCAGAAGACTTTTGGTATAAGGGTGCTGAGGGTTGGAAAATATATCCCATACGGTTCCCTGCTCTACAATTTTCCCGTGGTACATCACGGCTACTTTATCTGCGATCTCTGCCACTACTCCAAGGTCGTGCGTAATGAATATGATGGACATATCATTTTCATCGCGAAGCTGACGCATAAGGTCCAGTATTTTGGCCTGAACGGTTACATCCAGCGCAGTAGTGGGTTCGTCTGCAATCAGAAGAGAAGGGTTGCAGCACATGGCCATGGCAATCATGACACGCTGCTTCTGTCCGCCAGAGATCTCGTGTGGATAGGAATGGAAAATATCTTCCGGTCTGGGTAACTCTACTCTTTGAAAGAGTTCCATGGTGAGTTTTTTTGCTTCTTCCTTGCTTACCTTTCTATGAAGAAGAATGGTCTCCATTAATTGGTCGCCACAGGTAAAAACAGGATTAAGAGAGGTCATGGGTTCCTGAAAGATCATGGCAATTTCATTGCCTCTTTCATATTGCATTTCCTGCTCGCTAAGACCGGCAAGATCGATAAGCCCTTTGCTGGGAGAGTTAAAGAAAATATTACCGCCCGCTATTTTCCCCGGAGGATTGGGGATTAGTTTCATGATCGACAAGGCCGTGACGGATTTCCCCGATCCTGATTCTCCTACGATTCCAATCGTTTCTCCCCGTTTGATCCTGAAGCTAACATCTTCTGCAGCTACAACCTCAGAATCTTCTGTTTTAAAAACAGTTTTGAGGTTTCTTACATCCAGCAGAAAATTCTGGTCGTCGGTACTATTTATCTGAGACTCTTTCAAACACAATCGGCTTAACCACCAAAAATAGTAAAAAATTCGAGTTTTGAGCTGTTTAAAAGCATAATTTTACGTGGTACATTCGGGTTTTTGAGGTACTAACACCAGATAATATGTTCTTTTTTGATAAGTGGCTTATTATGAAGCTTTAAATACAGCTGTGCGGTAGCAAGAACATCTTCCGTACAATACCGGGCAATGCGGGGAAGGTCTTGGTCATGGTAGTAGATGAAATTGACCTGGCTTCCGTTCATATCTTCCTTGCTGCCGGGAATATCGAAGATACAACAGAGCAATTCCAGAGAGGAATAGTGCTTATGGTCCCCGAATTTCCACAGCTCTAACGTGTCAAGATGGTCAACTTGCCAGGATTTTTTCCCTGACAGTAAAAGTGGTTTGGGAAGGTCAAGCCCGTTGAGCAGGATCCTTCGGCATAAATACGGATAGTCAAATTCTTTGCCGTTATGAGCGCAGAAGAGGAGTTTACGGTTTCCGAATTTCTGAGTGATCAGTTCGATAAATTCTGTAAGTACTTCTTTCTCATCGGAACCGGTAATGCATTTTACCCTGAATTTAAGCTCTTTGCTGTGGTGATCGGTAAAAAAGAATCCAGCCCCAATGGCGATCACCTTTCCGAACTCGGCGTAAATGCCGGCTCTCTCGAAGTAGAGCTGTGCGGGATCTCTGGTCGCATCGATCAGCCGGGATTTATGATCCCAGGCTTGACTCATACGTTTGGAAAGATCAGTATAACTTTCCTGTCCGGAAACTGTTTCAATATCAAGAAACAATATGTTGGGTAAAGAAGAAAAAAAATGGTGCATAAACAGTAAAAATAAAAATCCCTGTGCCTGATAGACAACGCAGACGAAATAAAAAATAAAAAATGTTATAAATTAAGTGTGTAATACTCCTTCCATATTGATTTGAGGTATAAAAATAAGATTTGATTCTACGATCGTATCCGGTACGAATATAAACTTCTTGTCGTATACCTGGTTTTCTACAAAATAGCTTACCCAGTATTCATTGTTCAGATGGAATACTGTAGGATCTATAGGTTCAATGAGGGCATATTCTCCTGCCTCTACCTCTGGAATATGATGGCGTAAGGTAGACGTTTCTTGTTTTTCTCCTTCTTCGTTGAATCCGTATCCTTTAGAGCGGATAAAAACATTTTGTATCGAGAAGGAATTCTTATTGAGGAGAAATACTTTCCAGTTGGCCTCCCCGACAGATTCTATATGCCGGCTTACTGCTATGCATACACCTTCAACCGGTAAAAACGGAATATCTTTCTTCATTCGAACAGAGGTTATCTTTTATGCTATCTCTTTAAAAATACAAATTAGTTTAGAAATTTGAAATTATTTTCATCTCAAATAAAACAGCTAAATGTTCTTTTAATTTTTCTTCTACTTCATTGACAGGAATTTCCCTGCTCAGTTCCAGCGACATAGAAGTGACGGCCTTGTCTGAAATTCCACAAGGAATAATATTATTAAAATACGAAAGATCCGTATTTATGTTTAAGGCAAAACCATGCATCGTAACCCATCGGCTGGCCTTTACTCCCATCGCACATATTTTTCTCGCTTTTTTTTCATCTTCAAAATCGATCCACACACCGGTAAGCCCTTGTATCCTGCCGGCTTTGATGGAATAATCCGAGAGTGTGAGAATGATAGCTTCTTCCAGCAAACGGAGATACTGGTGGATGTCGGTAAAAAAATTGTCAAGATCCAGGATCGGATAGCCTACCAACTGTCCGGGACCATGATAGGTAATGTCTCCTCCACGGTTAGTTTCCACGTATAGCGCATTCTTCTCTGCCAGATGAAGTTCGTTGATCAGGAGATTTTCTTTCGTACCACTGCGGCCCAACGTATATACATGAGGATGTTCGCAAAACAAAAGATAATTAGGAGTACTTTGCTGACCCTGCTCAGGAAGATCACGATTACGTAATTTCAGCGCAATGATCTCGTTGAATAGCGTTGTCTGTGCTGCTAAAGCATCCTGGTATCCGATATGTCCAAGATGCCGGAAATAAGTGTTTTTGTTTTGATTGGTATACACAACAGGATCCGTGGATAGTATGGACAAATTTATAGTTATTAATTGAGAATAGGAATGTATTGTAGTTTTAATCCGGAAAATTATCTATATATGCTTTCAGGATCTGTTTTGTCGATCCGTATTTTTTATTTTTTTATGAAAACAACCATCGCTTCAGGAAAAGCAGGAGAGGAGAAAGCCGTACAGTTTCTTTTACAAAAAGGATGGAAGATCCTTGTGCAGAATTACCGTTATAAACGAGGGGAAATCGATATCATAGCAATCAATAGTGGGATGATGGTGTTTGTAGAAGTCAAATACAGAAAGAACAATGCATTCGGACATCCGGAAGATTTTGTGGGGACATATAAAGCAGAAATGCTGAGGAAGACGGCAACACAGTATCTGGTAGAGAGTAACTGGGGAAAAGAAATTCGTTTTGACATCGTAGCCATTACGGGAAGTGAGGCTCCCGAACATTTTGAAGATGTGTTTTAAAAGAAACAGGAGTTTTAAACTCCTGTTTCTTTCGACTGCTTAGTGAGCGGTAGTTTTTTCTTTCTTTCTGCTGAGCTGTCTTTTTAAGATTTCATAAGCGTTGTCGGTAGCTTCTTCAAAAGTAGGTGCTTGTTCCTGAACGAATATGTCTCCTCCCGGGATCAGTATTTTTATATTGACGATTTTATTCCCTTTTTCATCGTCGTTCTGAAGCTTTAAAAATACTTCGCCTCCGAGGATACGATCATAAAAAGTTTCCAGCTTTTCCATTTTCTTTTCAATGAAAGAAATAAGTTTGACATCTGCATCAAAATGGATGGATTGGATTTGCAGTTTCATAGTAATTCAGGTTGTTCAGGTTTTTATGATCCCCGTTATAATCATTCGGACCTGAGGTAGAACATATTTTAGAGTACGGGTACATTTTATAAAATTTGAATGTTGAAATAATCAATGAGACGAGTCGTCTTGGTTCCCTTAACAGAAATCAAGCGTTGCGGAGCCTATGATTTCGGATGGGCCTGCGTAAAAATGGCCTTTAACTTGTCCAGCGAATTATGGGTATACACTTGTGTAGCGGCAAGACTGCTATGGCCGAGTAAGTCTTTGATCGCATTAAGATCTGCCCCCTTGTTCAATAAGTGGGTGGCAAATGAATGCCTTAATACGTGAGGACTTCTCTTTTCTACTGTTGTACTCATATCCAGGTATTTTCTTACCGTTTTGTATATAAACATAGGATAAGTCTTGCTTCCTTTATTAGTAACGATTAAGTATTGGGAAGAGTTGCCTGAAAGGTCCTTTTTTTTCCTGTCTTCGTATTCTTTTATACGATTGATCAACGTCTCATTGATCGGGATAATTCTTTCCTTATTCCCTTTCCCTGTCACTTTGAGTGTTCTGTCGTAAAAATTGATATCGGAACTTTTTATTTCGATGAGTTCTGAAAGACGAATCCCTGTACCATAGAAAAGTTCTATGATCAGCCGGTCTCGTATGCCGTTAAAATTTTCTTCAAACCCCAGTTGATTGTCTTGATCACAGACCCCATCCAGCAAGGTGATCAGTTTTTCTTCTTCCACAAAAACAGGAAGTGTTTTTGCTATTTTAGGTCCTTTGATCTTTAACATAGGATCTTTAGCGATGTGTCCGTTACGTCTTAAAAATTTGTAATAAGATCGGAGACAGGCTATCTTTCTGTTAATGGACTTGGAGGTGATACGATCTTCCGAAAGGCTGGCGATCCAGGAACGGATAATAGCGAACGAAGCCTCCAAAGGATTACTTATCTGGTATTCCTTTTCTAGAAACGTACAAAATTGTTGCAGATCAGTTTGGTAGGAGATATAGGTATGATTACTATATCTTTTCTCGTATTGAATATATTTCAAAAAATCATTAACCATACCAAATCACCAGGTTTAGTGATCCTGGTGATTCAATATAGAGAATATTATCAAAAAAAGAAAACTACTCAGCAGCTCCTTGTTGCATTTTTTGTCTGTATGCAGCACGGATCACAGTGAATCTTCTTTTTACGGATTTCTTTTCGTAGGCACTTCTGGATCTTAATTCTTTCAGAACACCTGTTTTTTCAAATTTCTTTTTGAATCTTTTTAATGCTTTGTCAATTGATTCGTTTTCTTTTACGCTTACGATGATCATAGTCTATCTTTATTAAGGCTGCAAAGATAGTAATTTGCATTAAATCAAAAAAATATGTGCATGATTTTTTAAGGGTTGATCACCGGAATGCGCTGGGTATTTAATGTAAACTATTGGTTATTATAAGGTTGCTTGTGTTTGCCCCTCTGAAAAGAGGAGAGATTTACTGTAACGTTCCTTCCCATGCGATACAACCGCTGAAAGAGCTGGTCAGTTTGGGGGCTTTTTCAAATATCCCGTAGAGCGCAGAACCACTCCCTGTCATAGAAGCATACAAAGCACCTTCTTCATAAAGGGTCTCTTTGAGTTCTTTTAAAATGGTATATTTAGGGAAAAGAGAAGTTTCAAAATCATTCTTCAGGAGCGTCTTCCACTCTCTGATATCTTTTCGGATTAGTTCTTCGATAGGAAGAGCAGGAGATCGGGGGATTATGCCGCTATAGGCTTCTTTAGTGGAAATGTGGAGCTGAGGGTAGAGCACTATGATAGAATACCCCTTCAGTGATAAGCTGATGTTCCTGAATTGATCTCCTTTTCCATAGGCAAATACAGGACTGTTTTTGATAAAGAATGCACAGTCACTGCCTAGTGGACGAACATAGTCTTCCAGCTTTTCAGAAGAAAGTCCTAGCTCGAAAAGATCATTGAGCATTCGGGCGGTAAAAGCTGCATCTCCCGAACCTCCTCCCATACCAGCTCCTATAGGAATGTTCTTGAGCAGATGTATATGGACAGGAGGAATGTCAAAATCTTTTTTTAATGCTTCGTAGACTTTTAAACAGAGGTTAGAATTGGATTCCCCGGGTATTGGAATTCCTGCCGAACTAAATTTGAGCTCCTGTGAAGGGATTATCTCAAGAACATCGGTCCATTCGATGGGATAAAAACAAGATTCTATATTATGAAACCCATCGGGTCTTTTTTCAGTAATATCTAAACCTAAGTTTATTTTGGCGTTTGGGAAAGAAACCATTCTAAATTTAATTATTAATTTTAGGCCAAAGTTAGTTAAAATTGAGGCGGTGTATAAAAGATTTTTAAAAAGGATTCTGGATATTATAGGGGCTTTGTGTTTGATCGCTATCCTTTCGCCTGTATTTGTTCTTATTATAACAATATTACTGGTGAGCAATAAAGGGCGTGTATTTTTTACTCAAATGCGTCCCGGGAAGGGAGAGGTACCTTTCCTTTTATATAAATTCCGCACCATGAAAGATAATCTTCCGGATTATATTCCGGAGCGTGACCGGATCACCTGGTTTGGGAATATCCTGAGAAAAACCTCTCTGGATGAGATTCCTCAGTTATTTCATGTTCTGGAGGGAAAAATGAGCTTGATAGGTCCCCGGCCGCTGCTGATGGAATATTTGCCTCTATATTCTGATGTTCAGCGGAAAAGACATTCGGTATTACCTGGTATTACAGGGTGGGCACAGGTAAAAGGCAGAAATTCCATAGACTGGCCGGAAAAATTCAAGATGGATGTGTATTATGCTGAAAATGTTTCTTTTAGTCTCGACGTTAAGATCCTTTTACTTACTTTTTTAAAAGTTATTTTTCTTAAAGATGTCTACGATGTGAATGGACAAATGGTCCAGCCCTTTAAAGGAAACGACCCTTTAGCATAAGATTTAAGACTGTTCCTGATAAAGTTAGTTTTGTGGGAAGCCAAGCTCTTCAAAAATGAGATGCAAGATACGAGAGGTAGAATTCCGGATAAACGCTCCCCGGATTCTGACAGATGTATTTAGTTGTGTTAAGGGAGCTATGTTTTTATCTTGCATCCTGGATCTGGTATCCAGAATCCTGCTTTAAAAAAATCCTCTGGTTTTAAAGACCATATAGCGCTTTTGAAGCGAGAAATAATATTGTCTAAGCAGTAATTTTTTAAGGAGGTATTAAAGTGGTATTTTGAATTAAAAAAGCTTCTATTAGCTAAAATTAATAAGTTTTTTGTGTGTTTTAAAGCGATATAAACTATTCCTGAAAATATAGCGTATTAGTTACTTTTTGAGGATTTTTTATTGCCTTTTACTACGCTGTCCCCATGTTTTACGTACATTCCTATAAGCAGGAAAAAATAGTTTTACTTTTCTCCTGTAAAACTTTAAAAATTAGAAGAGTATATTGTTTAATTTTAAATTTATAGTTGTATGAAAAAAATAATACTTTCTTTAGTAGCGGCTGCGATGTCTGGTACCATTGCATTTGCTCAGACAAACTCTATCACATCTGGTAATATGCCTACTTCTTCCGGTTTTGGATATGCATATGAGTTTAATGGAACTGGTGCGGAGAACTGTAATACTACCCACGTTCCGGCTTTTATTGCCACAGGTTATGCTCTGACGATTGATGAAACCAATCATTCGCTGGATATTAGTACTGATGGAACACAGGGAGGAGGAGTAAAGCTAGCTTTTTATGAAGGAAACTGTGACGGAGTGAGTATTGACTTGTCTGATAATGCAAATCAGAAGATTACACTTCAGGTAGTTTCAGATGTTGTGATTCCTCAACTGATAGTTCTTTTTTATGATGTAAGTGGTGCTGCAAGTGATCATGATCCTATTGTGCTGGCAAACGTGCCTGCTGACACTACTATTTATACAATAGATAATCCTGCTCAGATAGTATTCAAGTCATGGTCTGCAACAACAGGTAATCCTCTAGATAGTACTCAGATCAACGGAGTAGGTTTCATGATCAGAAATGCATATAATGATTGGGATCTTGAAGCCAATGTATCAATCCCTTATATCCACATCGGAGACGCTCCGGAAGTAACTTCTGCACGTACACAAAAAGTAAACAACAGCCTGTTGTCTGTTTATCCAAATCCTGCAAAAGATCAGATCAACCTGGATTTATCTTCGATGGGAGCTTCTAATGCTTCTGTGAAAATTATGAATGCGAACGGAATGGTGGTATACGAAGGTTCTGTTTCAGGTACTACTGAGGCGATCAATACTTCTTCTTTCAACAAAGGAATCTATGTAGTACAGGTTTCTAATGAAACTCAGGTATCTAACAAGAAGATCGTAATCGAATAATTTCTAATTATTATAAAATCCGGGGTTGGTAAAATCCCGGATTTTTTTATCTATTTTACAGATAAAATTTAACAATTCAAATATTTTATATGCGTTTACTATCCGGAATCATTCCTCTGTTCGTATCGGCTCTACTTTTTACAGGTTGCTCTCCTGATAAGCCGGCATCAAATGAATCAAACGAAGTCAACTCTCAGGACAAAAAAAATTATCCGACTCTTAACCTGATGCCCGTACCGGCATCGCTGAAAATTAACTCCGGTGTTTTCAGGCTTACGAAAGAATTTACATTAAATATAAATAATGAGGCAGACCGTAGATTATACGATGCCGCTAACCGCTTTCTGCGGAGACTTGATGGTAGAACGGGATTGTTTTTCCCTCAGGGAGTAATTTCAAAAGAGATTAGTCAAAAAGTGGAAAAGCCTCTGCTTCAGATTACTGCTCAGCGGACAGGGAAAGTAGCGTTGTATGAGGACGAGTCTTATTCGCTTCTGGTGACACCCGAGAAAATAACTCTGGAGGCAGTGACCGATATCGGAGCGATGAGAGGACTTGAAACGCTCTTACAGTTGCTGGAATCAGATGTGGATGGTTATTATTTCCCTTCTGTAGAAATCAAAGATCAGCCACGTTTCCCCTGGAGAGGTTTGATGATCGATGCTTCCCGTCATTTTCAGCCGGTAGATGTATTAAAGAGAAACCTGGATGCCATGGCGGCAGTCAAAATGAATGTCCTGCATTTTCATTTGTGTGACAACCAGGGATGGAGAGTGGAAAGTAAAACGTTCCCTAAACTGCATCAACTGGCTTCTGACGGACAGTATTATACGCATGAACAAATAAAAGAGATCGTTCAGTACGCTGCTGACCGTGGGATCAGGGTCATGCCTGAGTTTGATGTCCCTGGCCATGCTACCGCGATCCTTGTGGCTTATCCCGAGCTGGGAAGTGCTCCGGGGCCTTATGAGATCGAACGAAATGCAGGGATTTTTGATCCTGTGCTGGATCCTACTAATGAACAAACTTATGTTTTCCTGGATAAGCTGTTTGCGGAAATGACCACTCTTTTCCCGGATCCTTATATTCATATCGGGGGCGATGAAAACAACGGAAATGATTGGAAGTCCAATGCTAAAATTCAGGCCTTTATGCAGCAAAGAGGGATGAAAACCACCCTCGATCTGCAAACTTATTTTAATAACCGGTTGATCAAGACAGTCAAAAGGCTTAATAAGATCATGATGGGTTGGGAAGAAATTCTTACCGATGATCTTACCAAAGATGCTATTATTCATTCCTGGCTGGGAAAAGAATCCTTATACCGGGCGGCTTCTAAAGGATACCAGACCTTGTTGTCCAACGGATATTACATAGATCTTATGTTGCCGGCTTCTGAACATTATAAAGCAGACCCATTACCTCCTTTTGAAGAATGGTCTGAACAGGAGAAAAAATACAAGCTTACACCAGAGCAGGAAAAACTAATTCTAGGAGGTGAAGCCACTATGTGGGCAGAACTTGTAACTCCTTTTACCGTTGATTCAAGAATCTGGCCTCGTACAGCCGCAATTGCGGAAAGACTGTGGTCTCCGGGCAGTGTAAAAGATGAAGAGGATATGTACCGGCGGCTGGAAGTGGTAAGCTTCCGTTTAGAGGAACTGGGACTAACCCATCTTAAAAACAAAGATGTTATTCTTCGTAATATTGCCAACGGAGGTGACATAACAGCATTGAAAGTATTATCAGAGGTTATCGAACCGTACAAAGTGTATCGCCGGAATAATGGAGGACTCATGTACAAATCGTATTCTCCTTTTACCTTAATGGCGGATGCGACTTCGGCAGATGCACGTTCTGCCCGGTTGTTCCGGACACTGGTCAAGCATTATGAGGAAAAGCCATCAAGAGAAAGCCTGGAAGAAATTAAAAAGTGGCTTACCCTTTGGAGAGACAACCATACAGAATTTTTGAAGGTGATGAATAACTCTCCTGTATTGAAACAATTGGAAAGTATTTCTGCCGAACTGTCTACCATATCGGTAGTAGGACTGGAAGCGGTGGCGAAATCATCTTCTTCGGAGAGCTGGTATAAAGAAAAAACAGCTTTAATCCAGGCCGTGAAAGATAGCAGTATCGCAAAATCGGAAAGTGATAAAACTTTTAAGGACGGACGTTGTGAAATTACAATTCTGGATGCAGTGCAGACCCTTGTGGATATGACGAACAGGGAGTTGGCAGAAAAAAGGAAGGAAGCTGAAAGAATAGCAGCAGAAGAAAAGAAAAAGGCAGAAGAGGCTGCTGCGGAACATTAAGAGAAAAAGCATAGAGAGTGTAATATCATAATACGTAGATAAATTAAATACAATTAGAATATGGCATCAATAGGAGGAGGAGCAACTAGAACAGGAGGAAGCAGTTACGATCCTAAAACGAATTATACAGCACCCTTGGTACTGATGATCTCCCTGTATTTTATGATAGGGTTTATCACAGTAATGAATGATGTATTGATCCCTAGTTTGAAGGGGCTTTTCGAGTTTGGTCCTACTGAAACCTGGAAAATAATGCTCATTCAATTCTGTTTCTTCATAGCCTATGGAGTGATGTCTATTCCTGCCGGAATTATTATTAAAAAGATCGGTTATAAAAAAGGACTGGCGCTTGCTCTTTCTATTATGGGAATAGGACTTTTGTTGTTTGTCCCTGCTTCCATTGTTATTTCTTATGCCTTTTTCCTGTTTGCCCTGTTTGTAGTAGCCGTAGGATTGGCGATTCTCCAGGTGGCAATTAATCCTTATATCGCAGCTCTTGGGTCACCGGACACTGCCTCAAGCAGGATGAACCTGGGAGGGGCCTTGAATTCTTTTGCAACCTTCATAGGACCAATCATAGGAGCAGCTTTTATTTTAGTGGAGGGGATCACTGATTCTGTGGCGCAAGCGGAAGCCGTAAGAGGGCCTTACATCTTGCTGGCCTTGCTGACCTTGACGATCGCTGCGGTTCTCTATTTTGTGAATTTGCCTAAAATTGCCTCACAGGAAGAAGAAACCGGTGAAACGGAAAGTATCTTCAAATTCAAACATTTATTATATGGATCTGGCGCAATATTCTTCTACGTTGGTGCAGAAGTAGCGATCGGTAGTTTGCTGATTTTATATCTGAAAAACGATTTTGGAATAAGTGAGCGTTCGGCATCCAGTCTGGTAGCTTATTATTGGGGAAGTGCCATGATTGGCCGGTTGGCCGGTAGTGCTCTGGGGCAGAAAATCAAATCCGAGATCTTGCTGAGAACGGTCACTGTAGTGGCGCTTGTTCTTGTAGCGTGTAGTATGCTGGGCATATTTTCAGAAATGAAAATGAACGTGCCTGTGATGGTCATGCAAACAGAGAATGGAGTTTCTTTCGACTTCCCACTAATAAACATACCTGTGTCAGCTTTTCTTCTGGTTCTGGTAGGCCTTTTTAATTCTGTAATGTGGCCTTGCATTTTCCCGCTAGGGATCAATAAGTTGGGGACTGCTACCAGCAATGGATCAGGCTTAATGGTTACGATGGTTGCGGGAGGAGCGTTTATCCCGCTTTTCCAGGGAATACTGGCTGATAGCATCGGTTATAAATTGAGCTTTATCGTTTGCTTCTTATGCTACGCTTATATCCTGTTTTTTGCTGTGAAAGGGTATAAAACGGATTACCTTGAAAAAAAAACTAAAAACATAAATGAAAATGATCCGGAGTCGTTTAATGACACCGTAAAATCTTCTAAAAATGGGAAAATGATGAATTCTATAGCAGAATAATCGGTAGTTTACTCCCAAAAATATGAAGACAGGAGTGAAAATTTTCACCCCTGTCTTTTTTTAGTATAGAGCCACTGATCCAATCTTTGTTGTTGTTCTGCTGTTATTTCAGGAGAAATGGTCAGCGTGTATTGGTTGTAATAAAAACCGGTAGAAGCAGGTACAATTTTTACCTGAAGGATTTCCCCCCATCTTTTAATGGTCAGAGTAAGAGAGGGATGCTTGCCGAGAAATTCGTTGAGCGGACCGGCAGGTGGTTGCCCGTTGATTTCTAAGATCTCATCGTCTTTACTGAGTGATTTTTCTGCCGGAGATCCGGGAGCAATTGCCGTTATGAGCGTCCTCCCATTGTTGATAAGCGTCCTGAAGCCAAATAACTTTTCCGAGAGTTCTTCCGAAGGTTGTTCTGCTAAAAGGCATCCAACGGAGGATAACATTATAGAAAGTCTTTCTTTCAGGTCAGTGCGCCCGAAAATACACTCGTCAAAGAAATCCTGCAGAGAGGTCCTCGCTATATGTTCTGATTGCCGGAGGATATCTTCCATTGTATATCCGATTTCTTTTTTGCCAAAGTCATTCCATAAGATGCGCATAAGATCGTCCAGCGATTTTTCGTGATTGGTCTTACTGCGCAGTTCAAGATCAAGGAGCAGTGCTACAAGACAACCTTTGACATAAATAGAAACCTTTCGGTCGGGTATACCGGCTACATATCCGTCTACCCAAAGATCTTGTGAGGATTCGGCCAGGGATAAATGGTAGTTGCCAAAATTATCAAAATGTCTTTTGAGAGTGGTCGTAAGCTCGGCAAAATAGTCGGTCACGGAAATCACGCCGGAACGAACGAGGAAGAGATCCCCGTAGTAGGTGGTGAAACCTTCTGCTACAAAACCGGTAGAAAAATAATTTTCTTTTGTAAAATCATAGGGCAGCATTTCGGCAGGCCTTATTTTGACAATATTCCAGGCATGGAATAATTCGTGTGAACTGATTCCCAGAAGATCACTGTAGCCCCTTTCCTGTATGCTTTCCGCAGGACCTAACGTGATCACAGTAGAGTTCCGGTGTTCCACCCCATGATAGTGACGGTAAGGGAGAAACTGGAACAGATAATGATACTCCTGCTCCGGGAAATCGCCCATCATCCTGATCTGCGATTCAGTATATTTCCGGAAGTCTTCCATTATCTTCTCTTCCGGGAGAAGATAAGTCCCCTGGATCCATATATGAAAGGGTATGTCCATACAGGTAAACATGAAATGAGTAAGCGAAGTACTGGCCATCATAGGACTGTCGGCCAGATGGTAGAAATTTTCAGCTTTTAAAATATGCTGGTCCTTGGGAAGTCCGCAGGCAATCTGATAAGTGGCCGGAAGGGTCAGGGATACCGTACATGCTTTCCCGATTCGGGATGGTTCATACAGGAGACAACAGATGAAATTAAGATACAACTGCTCTTCGTCCAGCCAGCAGCCCCCGGCATCCATCTGGTACGCATAATATTGATACCGGACCTTCAGGGTGGTAACGGAATCGTCCGGATTAGTGACTTTCCATTGGTTGCGGGTTATTTTTACGGAAGGGAGTACCTTGCCGTCCTGATCAAAGGCACAAAATTGTTTTAGGTTAGCAGCATAGTTTTGAAGCTCATATCGGCCGGGTCTCCAGGCCGGAAGCTGCAGTATGATTGGCCCTGCGGGGATGTCATTTATTGTAAGCTCAATATCAACAAGGTGTTGTAAAGGGTTCTGATAAGAAATATGGTAGTTCATGACTGATACACTGTTAGTAGCCTACTATGAAACGACAATATACATGTGAAGAAGGTATTTTAGAAATAGAGAAACTAATTTATAGTAGCTTCTCAGATTTCTCAACTAAAGAGAAACAGACGATCTATTTTTAAGGAAAAAGTATGCTGGCTAATCCCGGTGTATCACTATTGTAACAGAATACTATAAATTTTCGGCACCGAAAAACAAATGCTATAAAATCGTAAAAACAGGGAAATGAAAGGAATCTGGGTTCTTACAATAAAAAGCCGAACATATTATCTTGTAATTGGCTGTAAAACAAGATGTAATTATTAATTTAAAAGATAATTTTGGTGTTTTACAAAAGGTTTTCTATATTTGCAGCCCTGTTGATAATAAAAGTCTTTATCTCATTTGGTCTAGAGAAAGTCTTTTTTACAGAAGAATTTAAGTAGAAAAATTATTAAAAGAATACGGCAATGAAAAGGACATTTCAACCTTCTAACAAAAAAAGAAGAAATAAACACGGTTTCAGAGAAAGAATGTCAACTCCTAACGGCAGAAGAGTAATTACTGCCAGAAGAAGAAGAGGTAGAAAACAACTTACCGTTTCTGATTCCATCGCTAAAAAATAGTATCCTCTAAATAAGTTAAAGTTTTAGGCAGAAGAGCAATAGTAATTATTGTTCTTCTGTTTTTTTATGGCCGTCTGTGCAGATTTTGAGGGAATTCTCAGGTAAATCTATGGTGATATTTTCTAACTTGATATAAAAATATTGGACTCATGAGTGCTGACAAGGAAAAACCTTTCCCACGATATACCTTTTCAAAAGATGAAAAACTGAAAAGTAAAAAACTCATCGACCGGTTGTTTGCAAGAGGGAAAGGGATATCTGCTAATCCTGTCAGACTGGTGTACCTGGTAGAAGAGTCGGACAGGCAAAATCCACTCGCCCTTTTTACCGTTTCCAAAAAGAATTTTAAAAAAGCCGTAGACCGTAACCGTATAAAACGGCAAATGCGTGAAATTTATCGTCTGAACCGGGATCGTTATTTCCCCGCCGGAAGCCCTAATCCCTATCTGTTGGGGTTTATTTATATGGCAAAAGAAAAAATCCCTTATAAAATACTGGAAAAAAAACTAAATTTAGCGTTAGAACGTTTAAAAGATAATAGCCAGTAATAAGGCATTACTCATAGACGTTTTGTTACTTGAATCCTGTGTATTCTTTATTTATGAAAAGATATAAATTATTTATTCTGGGGTCTCTGTTTGTCATTTCGGCAATGGGACTTGTGTCGTTCAAACAATCCGACAAGTATTTCGAGATCGCTAAAAACCTTGATATCTTCGCTTCGCTTTTTAAAGAGGTCAATGCCTACTATGTAGACGAGGTCAATCCTAATAAATTTATGAAAGACGGGATTGATGCCATGCTGGAAAGCCTGGACCCGTATACGAATTATATTCCCGAAGATGAGATCGAAGATTACCGCACACATATGACCGGGCAATACGGAGGAATTGGAGCAATCATCGGAAACCGTAAGGAGCATGCTATGATCCTGATGCCCTATGAAGGGTTTCCGGCACACAAAGGAGGCCTGATGATCGGGGATGAAATTTTAGCCGTGGATGGGATTGAAACCAAAGGGAAAAATACTTCGGAGATCAGCAAACTGCTGAAAGGACAAGCTGGAACACAGGTAAAGATCACCGTGAAAAGATATGGCGTAGCAGAAAAATTTGATGTCATCCTCACCAGGGAAAAAATTAAGATCGAAAACGTTCCCTACTACGGAATGGTCAACGACCAGACAGGATATATAAAACTGTCTGAGTTTACTAACAACGCATCCAAAGATGTGAAAAATGCCCTGACTGATCTGAAATCGAAAGGTGCTAAAAAGATCATCTTCGATCTCCGGGATAATCCTGGAGGATTACTCAACGAAGCGATCAATATTTCAAATATTTTTATTCCCAAAGACAAACAAATTGTAAGTACCAAGGGGAAAACATCTGAATGGAATAAAGTGTATTATGCAACCAGTAGTCCTGTGGATGTGGAGATCCCGATTGTGGTGCTGACCAGTAGCAAAAGTGCTTCCGCATCGGAGATCGTATCCGGCGTCATTCAGGATTATGATAGAGGGGTGATTGTCGGACAGCGTTCTTACGGAAAAGGGTTGGTACAGGCCACTCGTCCGCTTTCGTATAATTCCCAGCTGAAGATTACGACCGCTAAATATTATACCCCAAGCGGAAGATGCATTCAGGCGATCGACTATACTCACCGCAACGAAGACGGGAGTGCCGGTAAGATTCCTGATTCTTTGCGGACTGCTTTTAAGACCAAAAATAACCGGGTGGTATACGATGGTGGGGGGATCACTCCGGATATAACCGTGGAACGTAAAACCTTTGCCCCGATTATCGGTAGCCTGTATAGCAAAAATCTTATTTTTGATTATGCTACCCAATATGTTGCAGCTCATAAAACGATCAAGTCTGCCAAGGAGTATCAGTTTACCGATGAAGAATACAACGAATTTGTAAAATGGCTGGAAGGTAAGGATTACGATTATACGACCAAGGTAGAAGGAACGCTTGATGACCTGGTGAAGATTTCCAAAACTGAAAAGTACTATGATGGGATCAAAGATCAGATCGAAAATTTACGGAAGCAGGTCAGCCATAACAAAGAAAAGGACCTGATCACGTTTAAAGAAGAATTAAAGGAGATTATGGAAGGAGAGATCATTTCCAGGTATTATCTTCAGAAAGGAATTATTGAAGCGTCTTTCGATGACGATGAAGACATCCAGGCAGCTTTAAAGATATTGAACAATCCTGCAGAGTATAACAAGATTCTTCTTGGGAAATAATTAACAATATAAAAAGTGTGTATCAACGGTATGGTACACACTTTTTATATGAACGCTATAGAGTAAGTTATCATTCATGCTTTCGTTTCTGTTTTTAATTCTCGCTGGTATCCTGGGTGGTTTTATTGCCGGGCTGGTGGGGATAGGAGGAGGCATTATATATGTGTTCATAATCCCCATTGCATTACGGTATATGGGAGTTCCCGAGGTTGAAATTGCTCAGTATACGATTGCTAATTCTATTTTTGCTATTTTTTTTGCTTCTTCTTCGACCAATTATACACTTTTTAAAATGAAGCGGTTTTATCCGCGTCCGGTCGTGATCATCGGTTCGTTTTCCGTTATAAGTTCTCTGCTTACACTTAAATACATCGTCAATACGGATTGGTATAATGTACAAAAATTTAATGTTGTGATTATTCTGCTGTTGCTGTATATGCTCATTTTCACCTTGATCAGCGCCAGAAAGCACTATGATTTTCCTTTGGAGAAAATAAAAATATGGCAGTTTGGACTCGTAGGGATCGGGAGCGGGGTCGTGGCATCTGTTTCGGGACTTGGAGGAGGGATCGTTGTCATCCCCCTGCTGAACTCTGTAATGAAAGCAGAAATAAAAAAATCAAGCTCGGTTTCTTCCGGAGTGATTATGATGACCTCTTTGGTCATGTCGTTGTTTAGCATGCTTGAAACTCCTCGTTATCCATTTGACCATTATAATCAGGGGTATATTGTTTTTCCGGTGGCATTGGCGTTAGTCGTAGGGGTGATCTATTCCTCGTCTTATGGTGTACGGATGGCCACACGGTTAAAATCGAAAACTATTAGCTATATTTACGCCTCTATTCTGGCTATTGTAATCGTAAAAAAAATAATTGAGCTGATTTTTATTTATAAGTAATGCCGTTAATATTAAGTATCGAAACTTCTACCAAGGTATGTTCGGTCGCCTTGTACCGTGGCCAAACCTTGCTGGCATCCTCGGAGATCCTGATCGAAAAGTCGCATTCTAAATTTATTACGGTTTTAATAGAAAATCTGTTTGCTCATTCCGGAGAAAATATGGCAGCACTGGATGCCGTCGCGGTATCCAAAGGTCCCGGATCTTATACAGGACTAAGGATCGGAGTCTCTACGGCAAAGGGATTATGCTATGCCCTGGATAAACCGTTGATCGCGATCGACACCCTGAGATCAATGGCATACGAAGTCAATCGTTTTAATACCGGTAAATATATTTTATGCCCAATGATTGATGCCCGGCGGATGGAAGTCTACTGTGCCTTGTATGATCATACACTTGGATGTAAAGAAGACGTAAGTGCTAAAATAATTGACGAACATTCCTTTAATGACCTATTACAAAATGAGCCGTTGTTGTTCTTTGGAGACGGTTCTCAGAAATGCATTAAATTAATAGGCCAGCATAAAAATGCGGTATTCATAAACAATGTTTTTCCTTCCGCTATCAATATAGGAGCACTTGCATTACAGGCGTTTGAAGAAGAGAGGTTTGAAGACGTAGCATATTTTGAGCCTTTTTACCTGAAAGATTTTGTCCGGTTCGGAGGATAGGTCTTAAAGAAAGAATTTTTTCCTCTTGATATAATTTTCTACTTCGTCAGTTACCAGATACCGGATGGATTTCCCTTCTCTGACATTATTACGGATATAAGTGGCGGAAATGTCCAGCAGCGGAGCAGGAACAAATTTTACTTTAGGATGTTCCGCTAAGCCAGTTTTCTCCGCACCGGGTCTCGGATAAACATACAGTTCGTAATATTCCAGGATTTTATCGTGGTTTTTCCATTTAGGGAAAGCGCCGAGGTTGTCTTCTCCTATGATCAATACAAATTGATGCAGAGGAAATTTGTCCGAAATATAGCTGAGGGTATCGATGGTGTAGCTGGGCCGTGGCAAATTAAATTCTATGTCCGATACTTTTAATTTATAACTATCATGTATCGCCAGGTTAGCCATTTCGTAGCGGTCGAATTCGTGCAGCAGGCTGGTATTTTTCTTGAAAGGATTCTGAGGAGAAACCACCAGCCATACTTCCTGAAGATCTGTATTCTCGGCCATGGTGTTGGCAATGATCAGATGCCCCAGGTGAATGGGATTAAAGGAACCGAAAAACAAACCGATCTTCATGAACCGATGAATTTATAAGTGAAAAACAGGAAGTCCGATCGCTGTAAAACATTTCGATATAGGAAGCTAAACGATCAGACACTGTATCCTCCGTCTACATTCAGTACGGTCCCGGTAATATAGGAAGCTTCATCAGAAGCCAGGAAGAAATAAGCATTGGCAATATCCTGAGGGGTACCGATTCTTCTCGCAGGTATCTTTTCTTTGAGTGATTTGATCACCAAAGCAGTATTTTTATTGATGTATTCGTGGTCAATATAACCAGGAGCTACGGTATTTACGGTAATCGTATATTTACTAAGTTCCAGTGCCCATATTTTGGAAATACCAATCACCCCGTTTTTAACCGCTGTATAATCAGCCTGATTTACTTCCCCGTACAAACCAAGTAAGGCTGTGGTGTTCAGGATCCTTCCGGAATTGTTCAGAAGCATGTAAGGGGAAATAGCTTTTATACAATTCATAACACCGCTCAGGCTTTTGTCAATTATTTTCTGCCAGTCGTCCTCCCGGGGAGTACTACTGATAGCGGAGTTGTTGATCAGAACATCGATGCGATGGTATTTCTCATAAACTTCTTTGGCTCTTTTTTCGGTTTCAGCCAAGTCGGTAATATCAGTTTTTTGAAATTCCAGGTTGAATTTCTGCGCTTTCAGATGTGCGATTACAATTTTACTTTTTTGTTCGTCGGTATCCCACAGGATGACCCGTGCACCTTCTGTACAGAATTTTACAATGGTGGCTTCTGCTACCGTGTCGGCTCCTCCGCTTATGATAATAATTCTGTGTTCAGATTTTTTCATGAGATCGATAAGAGCAACCCGGTTCCGAAACTGAATACAAACAGCAAAGTGCTTAATGACATTTGTTTCAGATAAGGGTCCAGTGCTCTGGAATCCATTGTTTTTACCTTTACAATATTAACAATAAAAAATGGAACTGAAACTAAAAAAAGAAGCTGCCAGGCGCTTTTGTAATGCAGGATCGTATACCCGACGGCACACAACAAACCCGCGGCGATCAGGAAAATATGATACCATACGGCCCTTTTTCTACCCAGGCGCATCGGAATGGTTTTCTTCCCTGCTGCAGTATCAGACTCAATATCCCGGATGTTGTTAATATTTAAAACTCCTGTAGCAAAAAAACCGCAAGCCGATGCAGGGAGCAAAAGGTCAGCCTGAAACATTTTTGTCTGGAGGTAAAAGCTTCCACATACACCGGTCCAGCCGAAAAAAATAAGCACCGCAATATCTCCCAGCCCTGAATATCCGTATGGATTCTTCCCTGCCGTATATTTGATGGAGGCTACAATGGCAAGAATTCCCAGCCCCAGAAAGAATCCGAAGACCGTCATGGAATCAAGGATACCACTGCTATACAGTAAATAAGTCCCCGTAAGGAACGAAAGAACTGAAAAAAGAATAACAGCATTGCGCATGCCGGAAGGACTGATCGCACCGGATTGTACTGCACGCTGGGGGCCAATACGTCCTGCCAGGTCCGCACCGTTTACAAAATCCCCGTAATCGTTGGCCAGATTGGAAAGGATCTGTAATAAAATGGTTGTAAGAATACAAAGTAAAAAAACAGTTGAATGAAACTGACCGTACCAGAATGCCAGAAAACCAGCCATACTGATGCTGGCAAGGGCAAGAGGAAGGGTCCGGAGTCGGAAAGCACTTAGCCATGCTTTCGTATTAAAAGATCGGTTCATCAGATCGTGGTTTTTATTTTATCAGATAGTAAGTAAGAGAAGAATGTTGTATATAGGACGATAGCGTTAGCATTTACGCCGTATTTTTTTTCTTCCTTTCCCGTTGCAATTATAACAGATTACTTTCTCTTTAAGATTTCCTTTGCATAACGTACAACGTACTATTTTTTCACCCGCACAGCGCTGGCAGGTGTGGTAACTGTTGCCAAAATTATTGCTGGAGGTCGTTACCCCACTCCCTTTGCAGAGAGGACAAACTTCTATTCCTTTACTTTTGCATTGCCGGCAATTTATTTCAAGGGTAGAATCCCCGAAACAAACATCACACTCAATGGAGCCGTCTTTATAGCCGGTTTCCTGGCAATCTGCTTCCTCCAGAGCCTCCCTGGCTTTGTGAGAGAGCGGTCCCTCTTGTCCCTGCAGCTCAAGGTATTTGTTTAGAGCAGTGCGGGATTGAGAATATTTTTTAAGATTGAGGAGGGTATACCCATAGAAATAAGCCAGCTCATCCGGAACAGGGTTCTTTAACGCAAATATTTTTTTAAAGATATCATTGGCCTCGGTGAATTTTTTCTCTTCAACTTTCCCTTTCGCTACTTCCAGGTAATAGTTGGTTAGCGTGTCCTTGGGTGTCTGGGCGAAAGACAACTGAGAGGTATAGAGCAGAGAAAAGAATATAATTACGACAATAAAATACTTCATGAAAAGGAAGTTTTTAGCTAATAGATGAAAAAACATTATAGGAAGCAGGGACTACTGTCAAATTTCTGATGCTTGACGGTTGCAAACAGAGGTGAAAAACAGATTTCCGGTCTCCTGTTATAGAGCATTTCATCTCCAGGGAAGCGTTTCCTTTTTCGGATAGTTTGGGGTTGGTATCAATAGAAATCCTCATGGCTTCTTATATTTTCGTAAATATAAGAAGAATGAGGCATTAAAAATAGAGTTCCTGCGCTAGCCGGAAGGTGTTGCAATGTGCTTCGGTGATGTCCTGTATTTTCTCAGAATACCCGCCCCCCATGCTGATGCATAGAGGAAGGTGATTCGTTTTACATAGCTGGAGGACAATCCTGTCGCGTTCCTTACAGCCCTCCCGGCTTACAGCCAATTTTCCCAGTTTATCTGTTTTAAGAATATCTACCCCTGATTGGTAAAATACAAAGTCCGGCTGTACGGTATCCAGAAGTGGCGGAAGTGTTTTCTGCAAAGTAGAAAGATAGAGCGCATCGTCGGTATGATCGGGCAAAGGAATGTCAAGATCCGAAATCTCTTTCTGGGAAGGGTAATTATTGGCTCCGTGCATGCTAAAAGAGAAAACAGAGGGTTGATGTTGAAATATTTCTGCCGTGCCATTTCCTTGGTGTACATCAAGATCTACGATGAGTATCTTTTTGCAAAGGTTATTCTTTAATAAGTGATTGGCTGCAATAGCCATGTCGTTTAGGAGACAGAATCCTTCTCCCCGGTCAGAAAAAGCATGATGAGTCCCTCCGGCAATGTTGATGCTGATTTTGTGTTGAAGCGCAAACAACGCACATTGAAGTGTCCCGTTCATGATGGTGATTTCCCGTTGAACAAGTCTTTCGGAAAGTTCAAACCCTGTTTTTCTTATTTCTTTTTCAGATAAACTAAGTGTTTTCAGTTTTGTCCAGTAAGCCGGATGATGAGTAGCTGCAATGATCGGTTCTTCCAGAACATCCGGATGAAATAAATTTGAACCGGTAATGGTACCTTCGTATACCAGTTGTTCCGGTATCAGATCGTATTTGAGCATCGGAAAGCGGTGACCTTCCGGCACGGGGTGATGATAGAGCGGATTCCAGGCGATTTTTAACATCTAAAAAATATTTTCTTGATCCAGTCTTTGATGATACCGTTTAGCATTTTGTTTATGCTCTTCAAATGTCTCAGCAAAAATGTGTTTGCCCGAAAGATCATGGTTGGCACAAAAGTATAGGTAATCATGCCCTTCGTATTCTAATACCTTATCAATGACCCATATAGGAACAATGTGAATAGGCCCGGGGGGCAATCCCCTGTTTTTATAGGTATTATAAGGAGAGTTGATGTGCCTGTCTTTCAGAAGTACTCTCCGGGTCTTGAATTTTTTATGGGCATACACCAGGGTAGGATCCGATTCGAGCCTCATATTTTGCTGGATCCGGTTCAGAAAAACCCCGGCAATTACCGGCATCTCTTCCGGTAGTTTGGTTTCAGAGTACACAATAGAAGAAAGGATCGAGACTTCAAAAGGTTTAAGTCCCATATCTGTAGCTTGTCCCAGTCGCTTATTGTTCCAGAAAAGAAGATATTCCTGGTAAAATCTTTTCAGAAGCGTTTCTGCCGTGGTGTTTTTATACAGCCTGTAATTGCGGGGGAGAAAGATACCGAACACCGATTCCTTGTTGAATCCTCCCAGTTCTTTTAAGAATTTTTTATCGTTCAGTAGTTTCCATACATCATCCGGATGTACCTTGGTCCCCTGGCATATAGCTCTGATGATAGTCTCGCGGTTTCTTACGGCCGGAAGTGTCACAAAAACAGTGGGTTTTGGATCGTGATTTTGAAAATGCCCGATGATTTTCAGATTCCCCCAGCCTTTTTTTAGTTCATACATTCCGGGCTTTACAGTTTCTAATTTTCGTATGGAAGCCATTAGCCTGAAAGACAGACGGCTTTGTAGAAATCCTCTTTTTTTGAGCGTATCGGCAATGGTTTCGGAAGAAACAGTCTCTCCTACATAAAAATAATAAGTGTCCGCTGCAATGTGAAGATTTGAGCCAACCGTTATTTTATAAGCCAGATAAGTAATTATAAAGGCTATAGAAAGAAAGATGATTCTATATTTGATACCGTTGATTTTCCCGGATGCCATGTTACTTTAAATAGAATATAAAGATAATGTTTTTTACCTGTCTGAAATCCTGTTATTGGGGAAGAGCCAGACAAAGTGCTTTAAAGAGCTTATCGTCCGTGATCGTACAACCTGTTTGAAGCATTTCAAACAACTCGGACTCCCTTTTTCGGGTATATTTTTTTTCTGTTGTATATACTTTTAAAGAGACTGGTGGATTATTTGCCGCTTTCATCACGTAGGCAGGATCCAGGAAATTGCCCCCCGCTTCGTCCCCCGTTTCCATAACCAATGCTACCAGTTTTTCAGGAAGACATTGGAATACATGTAATTTACGTTTTTCTCTATATTCAAGAAAAGCCGTTTTTCGCAAAATACTTTCGAATACAACATCGCTGAACAGCTCAATGATTTTTTCTGCTTTAGAAAGATCTGTCGCCTTTATATTCTCCCATTCTTCTGCGGTTATACCGTTAACTATAAGGTATTCAATAAATTCTTGTGTTAGCTCTTCCAGCTCTGAAGAAGAAAGTAGGCGGTATTCAGGCATATTCTTTTGTAAATTTGTATAAAGTGAGGCTTCTTAATTTCAAGGGACATATTATCTAAATTTCCTGTTCCCCTTTTTGAATTAAGGGCCTTATGCAACTATTTTACGTATTCTATACGTTATAGATCAAAATTATTAATTTATCATGGAAAATGAAATTGTAAATAAGGTAGCCAATAGTGCACTCATTACATTCGATCTGGAAGATTATTATGATAAAGGAGAAAGAATTCTTTATGATATAAAGCAAAATCTTTTTCAGGAACTCATCTTAAAAGAGAAAGATTTCCGTGAGTTTGTTAAAAATCATGATTGGAGTCAATATAAAGGAAAAAATGTAGGCATCATTTGTTCCGCTGAAGCGATTGTTCCTACCTGGGCATATATGCTGTTGGCCACGAGACTGCAACCCTATGCGAATAAGGTTGTATTTGGCGGCAGTGAAAGTTTAGAGCAGGCATTATACCAGCAGGCGCTTTCTAAGATCGATCTGGAAACATATAGAAATGCCAAAGTGGTGGTCAAGGGTTGCGGAAATCTTCCTGTGCCGACTTTTGCGTATGTAGAAATTTCAGGATTATTAACCCCAGTAGTCCAGAGTATTATGTATGGAGAACCGTGTAGTACCGTCCCTATTTTTAAAAATATTCAAAAATAAATTTGCAGGTAATTAAAACTTGATTACCTTTGCACTCCCGAAACGAACTGAGGTCGCTTGGAGAGGAGGGAGATAGAGGAGTTCATTGAAGTGTTGTTTAGAGGGTCGAAAAAAATATTTTAAATTTTTCTTGACATGAATATCTAAAACAACTACCTTTGCGCTCCCTTCTAGAAAGAAGGGAAGAAAAAAGGAGAAAAGAAGGAAGAATTAGTTTTCCGGATTATAGTAGAGAGAAGAGATTAATGTATCTCACAAATGATTTCAGGGATTAGACCTGGGGTTATAAAGTTCTTTGACAAGATGTTTTTATAAGGAATGACGAGCCAAGTCTTAGTGATAAGACTTAAATTTAAAAAAGAGAAGAGCTAAGGATTCTAACAGACACATTACCTAAATTATCCACGACTTAAGTAGGGATAATGTTAGGTCTCAGACACACGAATTTAGTAGGTGTTTGGGGAAAGATTTACAATGGAGAGTTTGATCCTGG
>CAYTGJ010000001.1:54850-89697 GCA_964437245.1 uncultured Chitinophagaceae bacterium | reverse complement strand
TACTTAAAAAAGAAGAAATCTATTTTACAACTGTCCAAATTTTGGGAGGGTTACATTATCACGACAACTATTTTCTTCCTTTTGGTAAATACAGGATACTATTGGGAAGGGAAACTTGGATTTTTTGCATTCCCTGTCTTTATTCTCTTAACTGTTGTCTGTATCATACTTTCGCTTTTTAGACAAGTATATTTTTTGATAAAAGAAAAATTCTCCGATAAGCAACGATTTTATACAGTTGGACTACTGGCAATTGTAGTATCATTGACATTATATAAACCAGCCGGCCTTATTAACTTCGACAGACTTGAAGGTAAAGACATACTAATTGCGAAAAGAGAAGGTGCTGCCAATTGTATGACATCGTTGAAACTTAAAGACAACTTCATATTTAGAGAAAGAAATGTATGTTTTGGTCTGACAGAAATAAAAGGGAATTACCATTATCAAAATGATACCATTTATTTTGATAATGTAAGCTTGGGCCGAGACAAAGACGTATTTTATAAATTCGCCATTATACGAACAGTAAAATTAAGTAATCATAAATTCGCTGAAGAGTTGGTAAGGTTTAAAGCCCCCACAGACACGATTGGTCATAAACTTTGGATCACCAAAAATGATTTGAATAAATTGAATGGGTACTAGCAGTTGTTTGTGATATTTTTTGAAGTTGAATATTACAGTATGCTTTTTAGCTTATGGGAATAGGGATTAGAAGTCTGTTGGATGATTTATAGAATAACATGCAGAAAAGAACAGTCTTTCCCAAAACAGATATAAAAGAGTATAAGTTGATAACCTGCGGGAGGTTGTTGTTCCAGGGAGAAAACGATCTATCATGATACGTTATTTTAACTAAAACATTGTACGAAGCCACAAACAAATGAACGACAACGAAACAAAACGACTTTCACGACTAGCTGCAATTCTGACACAGTTGCAAACGAAACGGATTTTGACGGCAACAGGGTTGGCAGAAAAATTTTCGGTGAGTGCCCGCACAATTTACAGGGACATCAGGGCACTGGAACAGTCGGGGGTTCCGATTATCACGGAAGAAGGGAAAGGGTATACCTTAATGGAAGGATACAACGTCCCCCCTGTAATGTTTACCGAAGCACAGGCCAATGCCTTGATTACTGCAGAACAGTTGGTGCTTAAAAACAAAGATTCTTCTTTTATCAAAGACTATTCGGAAGCCATTGAAAAAATAAAGGCAGTATTAAAATACAGCATAAAAGACAAAGTCAACTTACTTGCCGAAAGAACCCGGTTTTCCCAAAACATCAACAGAGAAAGAAATAGCAACAATTTATCAGATCTGCAGTTTGCTTTGACAAATTTTTATCTCACAAAAATAGAATATACCAGCGAGCAAGACAAAAACACTACCAGGCTGATTGAACCTTTTGCATTACTTAGCACAGAAAACTGGTTATTGGTCGCCTACTGCCGGCTGCGACAAGAGTTTCGTTTTTTCCGTTTGGACAGAATTAAAAAATTAGAAGTACTTACCGAAAAGTTTGAACCACACGGAATGACCCTGCAGGAATATTTTGACAGGTATCACTAATTTTCCCATACCCTTGACATACCGCTGTCATTTACCCGTTTTACTTTTGCTTCCGGTTTAACAAGTAAAACAATTTTAAAATGGAAAAAAGAACAATTGATCCCTGGCCCTGGGGAGAACAAACAAACTCTGTACAGGCGGTAGAAGTAAAAAACGTAGCAGGAACACTTTACTGTTCAGGACAGGTAGCCATTGATGCAAACGGAGTTCCAAGCAGCGCGGATATACGTTCGCAGCTTATCCAAACCATTCAGAACCTCGAGCAACTGATAAATGAAGCCGGTTACGAATGTAAGAACATCGTAAGACTGAATGTGTACACGACATCAACACAAGAGTTTTTTCAGACCTGTATGGATGTTTATGTTCCTTTCATCCAAAAATACGGTATTAAACAAGCCTCTACCTTGCTCGGAGTCAAAGAACTTTTTGCAACGTTAACCATAGAGCTTGAAGCAACAGTAGTAAAGTAGCAATGAACGAAACTGAAAATTTTTATCCGGCAAGCCTTACAGAATGGAGAAAATGGTTAGCGAAAAACCATCTTTCAAAACAATCTGTATGGCTTGTTTTTTATTCCAAATCATCAGAAAAACCTTCGATCACCTGGAGCGAAGCGGTTGAGGTCGCACTTTGCTTCGGTTGGATAGATAGTAAGAAGATCAAGATAGACAAAGAAACATCTCACCAGTTTTTTAGCAAACGAAAACCAAAAAGCACCTGGTCAAAGATCAATAAGGAAAAAGTGCAGAAACTTATTGAGAACGGATTGATGACACCTGCAGGGTACGAAAGCATCGAAGTCGCCAAACAAAACGGCTCGTGGACAATTTTAGACGAAGTGGAAGAGCTGATTATACCTAAAGACTTAGAAAAAGCGTTCAGCAAACATAAAGGTTCAAAGGACTATTTTCTAGGGTTAAGCAAAACGGTTAGAAAAATGATGTTGTCTTGGCTTGTACTTGCAAAACGACCCGAAACCCGGCAAAATCGCCTTGACGAAATAGCGGAATTTGCCGGACAAAAACTAACACCGAAACAATTCCGACAAACGAAAAAAGGGTTGTAGCAGTGGTTTTATTTCATAATTTAAAGTGGAGTTAAATGTAACGGATCGTTTATATACTCTCCAATATTTTCTGACACACAGAACATATTCCCATCTCACCATCATTAGCTATTTTACACAAAAACGCCCCACAGTTTCCTGTGAGGCGTTTCTTGTTTTTCTGTATTATCAGCTCCTGCTATGCTGTTAAATGAAGTACACCAGCATCTCTGGCCTCCAGTTGTGAAGCGCCTGTCAGGTAGATGTCTACATTGCGTGCGCACTCGCGGCCTTCGGAAATTGCCCATACTACCAGTGATTGACCTCTGCGCATATCACCGGCGGTGAATACCTTAGGATTTGTCGTCGTCTGGTAATTGTCTTTTGCTTTTACGTTGCCACGGTCGTCATATTCTACCCCCAGGTCATTCAGCATTCCTTCGTGCTGAGGATGAAGGAATCCCATGGCCAGCAATGCCAGTTCACATGGAATTACCTTTTCAGTTCCTGCGAGTTCCTGGTATTTTGGAAGCTTGCCTTCTTCGGTCGTTACCCAACCCATTTCAGCCATTTTCACACCGGTCAGATTGCCGTCGGCATCGCCAATAAACTCTTTAGTTACAATCGCCCACTGTCTTTCGCAACCTTCTTCATGAGAAGAAGAAGTACGAAGCATCATTGGCCAGTTCGGCCATGGAGTACTTTTGTCTCTTTCTCCCGGAGGCTTCGGCATCAGCTCAATCTGGGTAATGCTCTTCGCCCCATGACGGTTGGAAGTACCTACACAGTCGGATCCGGTATCACCACCACCGATTACCAGTACATTCCTGCCGGTGGCCAGAAGTTCACCATTCTTATATTCTTTTCCGGTATGATCTACCTTTACTTCTTTGTTGGAAACACGCTTATTCTGCTGGCTCAGGAACTCCATTGCAAAGTGTACGCCTTTCAGGTTTCTGCCCGGGATCGGAAGGTCTCTCGGAGTCGTGGAGCCTCCTGTCAGTACGATTGCATCAAAGTTGCTCAGCAATTCTTTTACTTTCACGTTCACCCCTACGTTTGCATTGGTTTTAAAGGTAATGCCCTCTTCTTCCATCAGCTTCACACGACGCTCTATTACCGTTTTTTCCAGTTTGAAATCCGGAATACCATAACGCAGCAGTCCTCCTATTTCATCTGCCCGCTCAAACACCGTCACCGTATGACCAGCTTTGTTGAGCTGTGCGGCAGTTGCCATTCCTGCAGGGCCACCACCGATTACGGCTACCGTTTTACCGGTTCTGACAGCCGGAGGGGTAGGTTTGATATATCCTTTGCGGAAAGCTGTTTCAATGATGTTCTTTTCGATCTCTTCGATCGTCACCGGAGGCTTGTTGATCCCCAGTACACAGGCAGACTCACATGGTGCAGGACAGATCCTTCCGGTAAACTCAGGGAAGTTGTTGGTAGAAAGAAGTATTTCTGCCGCCTCTTCCCAGTTGCCTTCGTACACGGCATCGTTGAATTCAGGAATGATATTGCCCAGCGGACAACCACTGTGACAGAACGGAACACCACAATTCATGCAGCGTGCAGCCTGTTGCTCCACTTCTTCTGTTTTAAACTCTTTTACAAACTCGTTGTAATTTTTCACCCGCTCTTTCGGGTCAGTCTTTTTCGGCAATTCTCTGCCAAATTCCAGAAATCCAGTCGGTTTACCCATTTACTAATACCCCCTTGTTTTCAGATTGTTGTTTTCTTTTCAATAGAACCGCTTTATAGTCGGTCGGCATTACTTTCACGAAGTTTTTCAATTGGTTATCCCAATCTTTCAAAATCAGCTCTGCTACATCACTCTTCGTGAAGTCGAAGTGATTTTGAATCAGTTTCTTCAGTGTATCGATATCCTCCTGCTCCATAGGATCAAATGCGATCATCTCCATGTTGCAGTGCGCTTCAAATGTTTTGTTAGGATTATAAACATAGGCAATACCACCACTCATCCCTGCAGCGAAGTTTCTTCCGGTCTCACCCAGAATTACGGCGATCCCTCCGGTCATGTATTCGCAACCGTGGTCGCCTACTCCTTCTACTACTGCTTTTGCTCCGGAGTTACGTACACAAAAACGTTCTCCCGCTTGTCCGCGGATATAAGCTTCTCCGTTAGTTGCTCCGTAGAAGGCGGTGTTACCTACGATAATATTTGATTTTGCATCAAACTTCGATTCTTTGGAAGGATACAGGATCAGTTTGGCACCCGACAATCCTTTTCCGAAGTAGTCGTTTGCTTCCCCTTCCAGCTCAAACTTGATCCCTGGTGCGCAGAACGTACCAAAGCTTTGCCCGGCTGATCCGGTGAACTTATAGTGAATCGTATCTTCCGGCAAGCCTTCTCCCTTGTGTTTCTTGGAAACCTCGTAAGACAACATCGTTCCGGCCGAACGGTTCAGGTTATTGATCTTAAATTCTTTGTACACTTTTTCTTTCTTCTCCAGGGCAGATTTTGCCATTTCGATCAGTGTGTGGTCCAAGATCGAATCAATGCCATGGTCTTGCTCTTCTGATTTGTAGAGTCCTACCCCTGGTTCAGCAGGAGCTTTGAACAATACTTTGCTCAGATCAATGGACTTATGTTTCCAGAAATTGATGTCCTCTCTCATTTCCAGCATATCCACTCTTCCGACCATTTCGGTGAGCTTACGGAATCCCAGCTCTGCCATGATCTCTCTCAGTTCAGTGGCCAGGAAGTGGAACAGGTTCACCACATGTTCCGGTTTACCGGTAAAGAGCGCTCTTAATTCTTTGTTTTGAGTAGCTACCCCTACCGGACAGGTATTCAGGTGACACTTACGCATCATGATACAGCCGGAAGCCACCAATGCAGCAGTAGCCACTCCGAATTCTTCCGCACCTAATAAAGCTGCGATCGCCAGGTCTCGGCCAGTCTTCATCTGACCGTCGGCCTGAAGCACGATACGGCTTCTCAGTTTATTTTTTACAAGTGTCTGATGTGCCTCTGCCACTCCAAGTTCCCAGGGAAGACCAGCATGTTTGATCGAACTGACAGGAGAAGCTCCGGTACCACCGTCAAACCCGGATACGAGTACTACATCTGAGTGAGCTTTCGCCACACCCGCTGCTACTGTACCCACCCCTGCTTCGGAAACCAGTTTCACGTTGATACGTGCTTTCGGGTTGGCGTTTTTCAGATCAAAGATCAATTGAGCAAGGTCTTCGATCGAATAGATATCATGGTGCGGAGGAGGAGAGATCAATCCCACCCCTGGAGTAGAGTGACGTACACGTCCGATCCAGTCATCCACTTTATGTCCGGGAAGCTGCCCGCCTTCTCCAGGCTTGGCTCCCTGTGCCATTTTAATTTGTAATTCGTCTGCGTTTGCCAGGTAGTAGCTGGTCACTCCAAAACGTCCGGATGCTACCTGCTTGATCGCAGAACGCATCAGATCACCGTTTGGAAGCGGTTCGAAACGAATTTCGTCTTCTCCTCCTTCACCGCAGTTGGATTTACCACCGATACGGTTCATGGCGATCGCCAGGGTAGAGTGCGCTTCGTGTGAGATCGAACCGAAGGACATTGCTCCGGTTGCAAAACGTTTCAAAATACCTTCGATCGGTTCTACCTCTTCCAAAGGAATCGGTTCCCCTACGGATTTGAACTTCAGCAACCCTCTCAGCGTAGCAGCTTTTTGCGTCTGGTCGTTGATGAGTTTTGAGTACTTTTTAAATACATTGAAATCGTTGGTCCGGGTAGATTGCTGAAGAAGGTGAATTGTTTGCGGATTGAAGAGGTGAAATTCACCACGTCTTTTCCATTGATAGATTCCTCCTACTTCAAGTTTCGGATTGGGTACTTCCACCTCAGGGAATGCCAGTTTGTGCTTGATAAGGGCTTCTTTGGCAATACCGTCCAGGTCAAGACCCTCGATACGGGATACCGTATTGGTGAAGTATTTATCGATTACCTTTTTAGAGATCCCCAGTGCTTCGAAGATCTGGGCTCCCTGGTAGGATTGCAGTGTAGAGATCCCCATTTTAGAGAATACTTTCAGCAATCCGTCGTTGATCGACTTGATATAATTGTAGAATAATTTGTCTTCGGTAAGATCGGCTTTGATAATGCCTTCTTTCTTCAAGCCTACGATCGTTTCAAAGGCCAGATACGGGTTTACCGCAGAAGCGCCAAAGGCGATCAGTGTAGCGAAGTGATGTACTTCCCAGGCATCACCGGCTTCTACGACCAGTCCTACTTTACCTCTTTGTCCTTCACGGATCAGGTGATGGTGTACCGCAGCAGTAGCGAGAAGAGTTGGGATAGGAGCGTGTCCGCTGTCTACTTTCCGGTCGGAAAGAAGGATGATCGAATATCCGTCATTTACGGCATCGGAAGCGTACTGACAGGTTCTTTTCAGTGCTTTTTCAAGACTTCCCGGTTTGCCGTCGGCGTTGAAATAAACGTCAATATGTTTGGTCTGGAAATGCTTCTGATCCAGATGACGCAGTTTTTCAAGGTCTTTGTTGGCCAGGATCGGCTGATGTAGTTCTACTACACGACAGTGCTCCGGGCTTTCTTCCAGCAGGTTTAATGAACCGCCTACATAAGAAACGAGCGACATAACCATACGCTCTCTGATCGGGTCGATCGGAGGGTTGGTTACCTGAGCGAATAATTGTTTGAAATAATTAGAAAGATGCTGGGCCTGATCGGAAAGGATGGACAGCGGACTGTCGGTACCCATCGAGCCTAATGGTTCTTTTCCGGTTTCTGCCATTTCAGAAACGATCATTTTAAGATCTTCACTGGAATAGCCAAAGCATTGTTGTTTTTTAAGAAGTGTTTTCTCGTCAGGCTGTTCCCATTTGAAAGCAGGCTCCGGAATATCTTTCATCCGGATTTTATTCTTTTCCAGCCATGTTTGGTAAGGTTTGCTGCTACAGATCTGTTCTTTCAGCTCTTCGTCAGAAATGATCCTTCCTTGTTCGAGGTCTGCTACAAACATTTTACCTGGTTGCAGACGGCCTTTGGTTACTACTTTTGACTGGTCTACTTCGATTACTCCGGTTTCGGAAGCCATGATCACCAGATCATCGTCTGTTACTACATAACGGGAAGGTCTTAGCCCGTTTCTGTCAAGGGTAGCACCTACTATTTTTCCATCGGTAAAGGAGATGGAAGCAGGACCATCCCATGGCTCGATCAGAGCAGCATGGTATTCATAGAAGGCTTTTTTCGTTCCGCCCATATCTTTGTTGCCGTCCCATGCTTCGGGTACAAGCATCATCATTACATGAGGCAACGAACGTCCGCTTAGAGCGAGTAATTCTATGGCGTTATCAAGGTTGGCAGAATCGGAAGCAGTAGGATCGCAGAGCGGCAATACCATTTCCATTTCTTCCTTGGTAAAATACTTTGATTCGAAGCTCGCTTCCTGTGCCACCATCCAGTTCAGGTTACCTCTAAGGGTATTGATTTCTCCATTGTGGGCGATGTAGCGGAACGGCTGAGCCAGACGGTATGCCGGGAATGTGTTGGTAGAAAAACGGGAGTGTACTACCGCAAGGGCAGATACATTTTGTTTTTGCTGAAGATCCGGGAAATACTGACGTACCTGCCAGGTTGTAAACTGTCCTTTATAAATAATAGTTTTGTAGGATAAGCTTACGATGTGAAAAAGGTTGTTGATGTCTGGGAATTGTAGGTGGTAGGTTTCTCGGATGATTCTGGTACTGTAATTTCTGAACACGAAGAGCTTTCTTTCAAATTCGTCCGGATCCGAGATGCTGTCCGGCCTTTTGATGAAGATCTGCTCCATCACAGGTTCTACAGCTAAGGCGCTAGGTCCGACATCTCCCTGGAACGTAGGCACCTTGCGGTATCCTAAAAGTTTCATTCCTAATTTCTCAATGTTCCGGTTAAGGATCTCTCTGCATTCTTCGCGTAGTTTCTCATTTTTGGGAAAAAATACGATCCCTACGCCATAACTTCCGAATGCAGGAAGTTTAATCCCGATTTTCAGACATTCGTCTACGAAGAACTCATGAGGAACCTGGATCAGGATTCCTGCACCGTCACCTGTAGTGGATTCACATCCGCAGGCACCGCGGTGCTCCATGTGTTCGAGCATCGTAAGGGCTTTGTCTATAATATCGTGAGATTTTCTGCCTTTTAAATTGGCAACGAAACCGATGCCGCAGGAGTCTTTTTCAAAACTGGCATCGTACAACCCTTGATTCTCTTTTTCCTTCATCGACTTTTAATTTTTTCTTGAACCCGAATACTATTATTCTGGTAATTAAAACTTAACAATAACTCCATCAAAAGTATGCTACTTTTGTAAAAAGGGGTTTTTGACAAATTTAACTTAAATTATTTTTAAAATGAATTTTTTCCACAAAAGATTTGAATACTATTGCTTTTTATTATTAGAAAAGTACAAAGTCAAATTTTTTTAGCCATATTTTAACAACTATTTATATATAATAGTACAATCCGAAGTATAGAAAAGGTAAAATCAGACCAGCAATAAAATAGTGGCAGGGATTGTATAATTAGGGGTTTTTGACGATTCTAAAGAATTTCGGAGGGTGAAAGAGAAACGTGTTTTGTTTTTAATTACTTAACAAAGTAATTCCGGGTAAAAACTGGAAAAATAATAGTAGATATCTCAAGAACAGTTCCGGTTACAGATTGTGTTGCTTACCACCATAATTAACAAGATTTGAATGCCCCGGCTTAATTTAATACCATTCCCGGATGGATACCCAATTCTAAGATACCAGATTCCGGATAAAATTTTCATGGGAAATCTTGAATCGGCAACTCCATCGCATGTTAGTAGCCGCTATCCGGAATCTGGTATATCGAGAAGACTGCTAGTTTAAATAAGCCGAGTACATCCAAACCAGCTTTTCCTGTTCACGGATATAATCGCTCATCAGCGCATTTGTTCCTTCGTCGTTGGCATCGGAAGAAAGTTGTAACAGCTCTCTCTGAAGAGTAATGATCGTTTGGAAAGCTTCCAGAACATGAGTCAGCCCTTCTTTGCCGTTGGTTACGTTCTTTACTTCTTTAACCCCTGAAATCTGGAGGTAGTCAGTATAAGAATGGACAGGCGTATGACCTAAGGTGAGTACACGCTCTGCCACTTCGTCTATTTTAAGGACAACATCGTTGTACAATTCTTCAAATTTCAGATGAAGCTCGAAAAACTTATCCCCCCGTACATTCCAGTGGAATCCTCTTACATTCATGTAGAATACCTGGTAATCCGAAAGAAGTACATTTAGTTTTTCAGCAAGGTTTTTGGATAGTTGCGGATCTAATCCTATCGAGGACAATTTTTTCATAAGAATAAAAGTGTTTTTGTTTTTATAATTTTAATCAAAACATTTCTTGAATCAAAAAGTAGAAAGATGATTCTTTCTACTTTTTAACATTTTTTTATCCTGTTTTTTAAACAAACATACATCCGGACCTGATTCGCGTCATTAGTTCATCGGCACATCGATCAACAGCACTTCTGCATCTTCTGTGGCTTCGATGTGGAACTCGTCAGTTTCTGAGAGCCCGATGGCATCCCTCTTTTGGAGGGTATCTTCATTTACTTTTACCGATCCGTTGAGCACAAAGACATATACTCCATTTCCCTTCTTCCGAACCGGGTAGTCCAGGCTGATTCCTTTGTCCAGGTTACCAAGACTGAAATAAGCATCCTGATTGATCCATACGGCATCCGGATCTTCCGGAGAAACCACTGTCTGAAATTTATTTTTCCTGTCCCCAGGGTGAAAGGTTTTCTGATCGTACCGCGGTTCAATATTTTTTTGTTTCGGAAACACCCAGATCTGCAGAAAATTTACCGCTTCGGTCGGAGAGTCGTTAAACTCCGAATGCGCAATCCCTTTTCCCGCACTCATGATCTGTACATCGTTTGTATTGATGACCTTATCCCTTCCGGTACTGTCCTGATGGTGGAGTGCTCCGGATAATGGAATGGAAACGATCTCCATGTTATCGTGTGGATGTTTACCAAACCCTCTTCCTCCTTCTACCACGTCATCGTTAAGAACTCTTAGTAATCCGAAATGAACCCGTTCAGGATCGTAGTAGCCTGCAAAGCTGAATGTATGATAACTTTTAAGCCAGCCATGATCCGCATGACCTCTGGTATTGGCTTTGTGTATTACCTTTTTCATAGGTACCTCCTTTGTTTTTTAGTGGTTAAATTTTTCAGCGTATGGTCCATACTTATCCCCTAACTTATCCTCCGAAAAGCCCGTGCTGTGAATGAACGGCCGTTTTAAAATCCTTTTGTAAACACCAGCTCCTGCTGCGTATAACGCTCTCTTGGAGCCAGCTCCCTTTTGCGAAGATCTTCCGGCAGTTCATCCGGATTTCCGGGATATCCTATCGATATTACAGAAGCGATCTCAAAATCATCCGGGATGTTCAGGGCGCTGCGAAGCGTTGCGTGGTCAAATCCTCCCATCTGATGGGCATATAACTCCAGCGCAGAGGCCTGAAGACACAGAAGCACATTGGCAGCACCGGTATCGTGCAGGGCATAGCGATTTGGACTACCATTGCGGAGATGTGTTTTTTTCGCCAGGCTTACGATCAGTGCCGGTGCTTTTTTCACCCAGCTCTGGTTTCCTTCCAGCAGGGAATCGAATATTTTGTGGTATACTTCCGGATTATCCTGCGTCCCCAAAACGTAACGCCATGGTTGTTCGTTCATGCTGGAAGGTGCCCATCTGGCGGCTTCCAGCAGGCTGTGTATTTTTTCTGTCTCTACCGGTTTTTCCGAATAGGCTCTGCCGCTTTTGCGTGTTTTAATTTCTTTTAGTATTTCGTGTGCCACGGATGCTGTTTTTTCCATGTTTTTTCGGGTTTTGTTTATTGTTGTACAAATATAGAAAAAATATATGTTATAACATATATGTTGTTGCGTGTATTTTTGCCGGACAACGGTTAAATATAAATTAAAATTTGATAATCAGTGAATTAAAAACATATTAGAATTTATTCTCTGTTGTAATTTTGGCACTCATGTTAAGTTGCTGTAACTTTATGGCATATTAAATAACTACTATTTCATAATGGAAACTATGACAAGAAAAATCACCAGGGACACGGAGATCTTTGACCTTATCAAAAAGGAAGGAGACCGCCAGGAGCATGGTATCGAGCTGATCGCTTCGGAGAACTTTACCTCAAAACAGGTAATGGAAGCGATGGGAAGTGTATTGACTAATAAATATGCAGAAGGCCTTCCCGGCAAGCGATATTATGGAGGGTGTGAAATAGTAGACATTGCCGAGCAATTGGCAATTGACCGTTTGAAAAAACTATTCGGAGCAGAGTGGGCAAATGTGCAACCGCATTCCGGAGCACAGGCAAACGCAGCAGTATTTCTGGGTTGTCTTCAGCCCGGAGACCCTATTCTGGGTTTTGATCTTTCGCATGGAGGTCACCTTTCACACGGTTCGCCGGTGAACCTTTCCGGTAAATATTATAAGCCGTTTTTCTATGGTGTAGAAAAAGAAACAGGGCTGATCGATATGGACAAAGTAGAAGCGATCGCTTTGAAAGAAAAACCAAAACTGATCATCTGCGGAGCTTCCGCATATTCCCGCGATTGGGATTATGCGAGATTCCGTTCGATCGCTGATAAAGTAGGAGCCTTATTGCTGGCGGATATTTCCCACCCGGCAGGTCTTATTGCCAAAGGATTGTTAAACGATCCGGTTCCTCACTGTCATATCGTAACCACTACTACCCATAAGACATTAAGAGGGCCAAGAGGTGGTGTGATCATGATGGGCAAAGACTTTGAAAATCCATGGGGACAGAAAACTCCTAAAGGAGAAACCAGAATGATGTCTAATGTATTGGATATGGCGGTGTTTCCGGGTACACAGGGAGGACCACTGGAGCATGTGATTGCTGCGAAGGCAGTATCTTTCTTCGAAGCTCTTTCCGATGATTACCTGGAATATGCAAAACAGGTAAAAGCCAATGCGCAGGCGATGGCGGGAGTATTTCTAAGCAAAGGATATCAGATCATTTCCGGAGGAACGGACAACCATCTTATGCTGATCGATCTTCGCTCTAAAAATCTGACAGGTAAAATTGCTGAAAATACGCTGATCAAAGCGGATATTACCATTAATAAGAACATGGTACCTTTTGATGATAAGTCTCCGTTTGTCACTTCCGGAATGCGTGTCGGTACAGCGGCCATGACTTCCCGCGGGCTGAAAGAAAACGACATGATCCAGATCGTAGACCTGATCGATGAGGTTTTAATGAATCATGAAAACGAAAGCCGTATTGCAGAAGCAAGAAAGCAGGTAAATAAAATGATGGAAAAATTCCCGTTGTATCTGTAACGGTATTAAATAGAAATCAATCACAATCGCTCCTGATAAATGGTCTCCTGAGGCTTTTATCAGGAGCGATCTGGTAATGGAGGGTTATTAATAGCATTAGTATGATCAGAAAAACATTTATTCTTATTCTCTTTTTATTTTCCTGTGAAAACATTTTCGCACAAAACAATGAAGTGTCCATCAGGGATTTTGAAGAACGATTAGCTTTGCTATACTGGACAAGGGATTTTCGATCTCTGACAGAACAAACAGAAAAATTTATTCGTCTGGACAGCACTTATGCCGGAAGAAATCATTTCCGTTTAGGAATCGCTTATCTCCACCTTAATCAGGTTGAAAAAGCAGAGGAAGCATTCAAAAAGGGAATGCGGGAAGATCCTGTCTTCCCCTACAACCAGGCAGCACTGGCCCTGATCAGGGGCAATGAGGATCAGCAGTTGACCGCTTTTCAGGAAACCCTGGTTCTTTCACGGAAGTATAATTCCAAATATTATTCCGACAAAAGACCTGAAAAAATGGAATGGTCCCTGATCCTCCCCAAATCGAATGCCTGGGTGAAACACAATATAGGAGTGCTGCATTATGAGCAAAAGCAATACGATAGCGCCCGTTATTATTTCCGGAAAGCTTCTTCCGAAAGGCCGGAAGATACCGAACACCTGATCGCACTTTCGATATCCGAATACCAGGCCGGCCGGTTCAGCCAGGCTCAAAAATACATTCATAAAGCCGGTAAACTCTATGAGAAAGATTATAGAATTGCGGCACTTAACTCTTTATACCAGTATAAACAAGGGCAATATAAGGCTGCACTCCTCTCGGTAGACGATGTTAAAAGCAAGGATGCTAAAAACTCCCTGCTATTGTTGTTGAAAGAAGTGTATAAGACGGAGGTTACTAAAAAGAATGATTTGTTTGACGAAAATATATCCAAAATCATAGCCGGAGCCTCTTCCTTTTCTTTTTTGGAGGAGATCCTGCCGGGCAAAACAATTGAAGAGAAAAAAAAGATCCTCGTGGAAGAAATAGAGAAAAAGCTACTCCTGATGGATTTTTACTATAATGGCAAGATCTATTCTCCCGGGGGCTACGTTCCTCAAACCTATGATGGGAAAAAGAATTCAGAAGAAAAACTTTATATAAAACGAAAAAGGCAGTCAACAAGCTTATAAGAATCTTGTGAGTTTCGTTTGGTGAGGTCATGGCATGCACTTAACTCCTATAAAAATTACATTTTTTTACGAAGTGCAAGAATATATTGATTATCTTTAACTTATGAAACGATCATAGAACAATTCCTGGTTTGATTTTTGATCGTTTTTTATAGCAAAACGGAGTTACTACTGTTCTTGCTGTAATCCACTTTTTCATCAGAATTTAGAGAGTACATTATATTCAGACCATTAAAATGAATGCGTTATGATAAAAAAACTACAATTGATAATTGTTTTTTGTTCTACACTGGTGCTGACTACAGCAGTAAAAGCACAACAGGATGGCCAGCCTGACTATTCATTCGGAATAGCAGGGTCCGGTTATGTGCCACTGGATGGTGGGGTGAATGATAATCTGAGATCAGTATTCATACAACCGGACGGGAAAATAGTCGTAGGCGGAAGTTTCATGGAAACCTCTATCAATCGCTGTTATATCGCCAGGCTTCTCCCTGATGGATCCATGGATAATAGTTTTAACGGATCAGGTCGCCTTAGTCCCGAAGACCCCATTATCTCCGGATTTGGTCCTTCTATTGCCCTGGCGGCAGACGGAGGGATTTTCTATAGTTACGCAAAAGACGGAATGAATAAATGGCCTTTCCTGGGCAAGCTATCTTCCAGCGGAGCGTCGGTTTTTTCCGGAGCAAGCTATTTTATCTCAAACACCTCGCATACCCATAACATGACGAGTATGGCTTACAACCGGGCCACAGACCGGGTAGTACTGGGGGGATATGCCTATTATACGTTTTCCTATATGCTCATGTCAAAGCATACCGGTTCGGGAGCACTGGAAACGGCTTTTAACAGTACCGGAAAATTATTCCTGGACAATAATTTCTCTCCCCAGATGAGTCTGAATGGTGCCAGAGCAATTCTTAGTCTTGACGACGGATCTACGTTGCTCGGAGGATATTCTGCTCCTCCGTTGATGGGACTCTCTACCTATACTGTTGTCAAAATAAAACCGAACGGTACGCTTGACGAGACGTTCGGGGCAAACGGTATTTCCCGGCAAACCATTGATTCGACTTATGCTTATGTTGCGGCGCTGTTACAGGCTCCTGACGGGAAGATCCTTGTAGCCGGAGCCAATGCATCTTCTCCGGGAATTTTTCGTCTGAATGCGGACGGAAGTCTTGACAATACCTTCAAAGCTAACCTCACCTCTTTTGGTTCGGGGGTGTTTAACAGCATCCAGCTACAACCTGATAATAAGATCCTCGTTTCCGGTACCTGTACTTATTCCGGTGTGCAATATGGTACCGTAGCGCGGTATTTTCCGGAAGGGCATATTGACAGCAGCTTTGGAGTAGGAGGCGTAGTCTCATTTCCCAATATGGAGTTCAATGCTTCTGCTATTTCAACATCCGACAGAAGATTAGTACTGGTAGGCAAACGGACCACAGACAGCAAGATGGTCGTATTTAAATTGAAATATGGAGTACAGAAATACAACATTATAGGAAAAGATATTGTTGCCTCTGAAACAGAAAACAGTTTTATGATCCATCCCCGTGAACCGGGCAACAGTTGTAGCTGGTACTATAGCAGCAGTAATATATATATGCTTGGAGAGACTTTTAGCGATACAATCACCTATTATTTTAATAAGAACACACCTTCCGGAACGCTTTATTGTACGGTATATTCCCCGCTCGGAGAAACAATTGCCGAAATAACCAAAGAAATTACGGTCAGCTCCCATCCTACACTGGCACAGCAGCTAACTCCCCTAGCTTGTGAATTGTCGCAAACCTATGCCGATCAGAGCTACATCAATGGGTTCCGACTCCGGCAGACCAATGTGGGGTCTGCTAATACAGGAGCCAGCCTGACCGGGTACAGCGATCTTACTGCATCCGACAAATATGATACCCTGTATGTAGGAAATAATTATCAGGCTTTTCTGGAAACGTCCAATCAGAATGGTAGCCAGATTTATTGCGGACTCTGGATCGACCTGGACAATGATGGAAAAATGGAGAGCGAAAATGAATTTCTGGGGTCGGCAGCCTCTTACGGGCCGGACTTTACGGTTAACAATATATCCATTCCGGTCAATGCCAATCCAGGTCCGAAACGTGTACGTGTGCGTGTCAGACAATCTCAGCCGTTTCAGGCCTATGAATTTTGTATGCCTAACGAGGAGATGTCTGAAACCGAAGATTATCTGATCGTACTGGGACATTATCAGGGAATAAAAACACCGAATTTTATTACTCCCAACAACGACGGTAAAAATGATTACTTCGTAGTACGCGGTGTAAGAGAAGAGGTGAGCAATACGCTTAGAATATTCGACCGCGCCGGGGAACTGGTCTATGATGTAGAGAATTATGATAATAGCTGGGGAGGAGAAGACAGAAATGGAGGAAAACTGAGACCCGGTACCTATTATTTTGTATTTACTCAGAGTGATGCCAGCAAAGCGAAAGACGAAATTGTAAAAGGCTTCTTTGAGATCCGATATTAAACCTTGCCATAACCGAATATGAAAAAAATTATACAGGTATGTTGCCTGTTGGTAATCTTACAGAGTGCTGTAGTACATGCACAACAAATAACACCATTATCTAATTTCATGTACAACCAGTTGGTGTACAACCCCGCCTCTGCAGGAATGCAGGATGCTCAGTTCAATGTAAGTACGCTCGCCCGGCTGCAATGGTCCAGTATAGAAGGAGCTCCTACCCTGGGAAGATTCTGGAGCGACTACCGGTTTAAGTCCAACAAAATGGCGCTGGGAGTAAATCTGGGAACAGCTTCTCACAGCGGGTATAAAAACACGGATGTAAATCTTAACTATGCCTATTACCTTACTCTCACACGGAAACTGAAACTCTCTATGGGGCTGAGGGCCGGTCTGACATCTCTTTCGTTCGGGACAAGTGGGTTTGAGATCTGGGACAACGACGATGACGTAATTGCGAAAAGCCTGTACAACCGGATCGTTCCTAAAATAGGCTTCGGATTTCAGCTCAATGCAAAAAATGCTTATATCGGCCTGGCTTCAGCAGACCTGATATCGCCCAATAAAGTAGACATTACCGGCGATACTGCTTCTTCTTTTATGAAAAGGAAACGGAATATTGTCCTGATGGGAGGTGCGGTGATCAAGCTGGGGGATCTTTATAATCTGCGTCCCAACATAGGAGTGTTTTACTATCCTGACACCAAGCTACACACCCGGATCAACGCTACCTTTGAGATCAAGGATTATTTTTCGGCAGGCCTTACCTACTCTACCAATAACTTTGCGGCACTTAACCTGGGGACCAACATCAGCTCCCGGATACGCTTTGGATACGCATTTGAAACATATATAGGTGGAACCGGTTTTGGATTGAGTTCCCATGAAATGAACGTACTCTTTACACTGGACAATCTTTTCCGGAAAAAGAAATAATGAACGGGGAAATATGGCAGAAAAAAAACAGTCAACGCATGAGAACAACCACAACATTCGTAATGGTACTGATCGTTTCCATCCTGGCCGGGTGTAAGAAAGAACGGACTTGCCTGTGTGGTCAGAAAGTAAGTGCGGTGAGTTTCTCCCTGTATGATACCCGGGCGGGAGCAAAGAAAAATTGTAAAGCGATGAGCGAGCAATATAAAACACCTTGTGAGCTGGAATAAGCCGGTGCATGCACTCCTGATCCGTTTATAAAAATATAAAAATGTACCAATGAAATATTACCTGAACATCTTTCTCTTTTTAATAACCTGGAACGTATTGGCGGGGAATGATTCTCTGAAAGTCGTTTCTTCGAAAAAGAAGATTGAGAAAAACAGTGCGCTGATCGGCTATAAGTTTGAAACAGGAGAATACGATGAAGTTATAAAACAAGCAGAAGGTTATTCCGGAAAGAAATATTTTGTAAATGCTGCTACCGGGGCAGACCGTCTGGAATTACAGCTATACAAGGCAAAAGCATTATATGTAAAACTTTTATTCGGACCGGTTAATAATGTTCTGCAACAGGCAGCCACCATCCAGCCGGTGACACAGGAAGACGCCGCCAGGATGCACTTGCTTTTTTCCGGGTACTACCTCTATACCGGAGATTACCTCGCAGCACAACGTCACCAGAAACGCGCAGACTCACTGAGTAGCGTTTTGAATGATGAGAAACTTCGCTACGATGTAGCGCTGGCACTTGCTTCCATTCAGGTACACACAGGCTTTTACAAGGAAGCCCTCGAACGGATCGGTCAACAGAAGGAATATAGAAAACTGGCCGCAGAAGACCTTTCTGAAAAAAGTATTTATGCCACAGGGTACAATGCAAAAACGGACCTTCGTATCCGGAAGAAAAACTATGCAGAAGTGCTTGATCTGACGACACAGGCAATGGTCTATTTCAATACCTATGATCAGGCCTACCGGATGCTGGAAGAGGCCAAAGATTGGGTAGGAAAGCATTTGGGGAAAAATGGAATCGACTACATGCACCTGCAGGTGACAGAGGCCCGGTTGAAAGAACTCAACAATAATCAGAATGGAGTATACCTGCAATATAAGCAGGCATACGTGGGGCAGGAAGGCTCAGAGTATGAAGAGAATAAACTCAACAACTTATCTGCTTTTATAAATGCCCAGTTGACCATAGGAGATGAGATCGGTGCAGCCAACTATCTACGGAGGCTTCAAATGTATGCATTCCGCCAGTTGGGAAAAGACGAACGGGTACAGCTTACCTACGATTACACTCAGGCCTACCGGCAGTTTATTAACGGAGAACTTAAAGATGCTTCCCAGCGATTAAAAAGTTTGCGGGAGCGTTTTTCCTCCTTGCCGGAAAACCATCCGTATGCGTTTAAGATCAATGAGCTGGAAATAGCAATCGCTCAGAAAAGAGGAGACGTAGCTTCTATGCAGCGGCTGAGGCTGGAGCATGCGCAGGCCATAGAAAAATATCATGGGAAGCAAAGCCCTTATTATCATCGTGAGCGTTTGGTCATTGCAGTGGATGAAATTTATTATGGTAAAAACCTGTTGCTCGCAGAGAATATTTTCAAAGAAAGTTACGACGGGGTCATCGCCCGCCAACTGGAGGAATCTTCAAAAGAGAATATCCTGTATCTGCAAGCCTATGCCGACCTGTATGTAAAGACCGATCGTTTTGAAGAGGCAGCAGAAAAGCAGTTAAAAGCAGCGCTGATCACCAAAAAAATCTACAGCCGCAACTCCCCTGAGTATGTAAGAGCAATTGCAAGATATACAGAGTATCTGATCAATGCCGGAAAATATAAAACCGGACTGGATAGTATACGGGCAGTGAACGCCCTTATCGCACAGGTGAAAGGAGGCAAACCCGAAACCAGACAGGCTGCCCTGATCAGTGTGGCAACACTCAACAATATCATTGGAGAATACGATGAAAGCCAGTCCTATTTGAAACAGGCCGTAAAATTGAATGCCAGAAGTAATTATGAGCAGGATATACTGCTGGAATCAGAGACCGCAGAGCAATTGGCCAGTCTGAATATCCAGACAGGAAACTATTACAGAGTAGAGAAAATTCTAAAGAGTGCGCATGAACGAATAAGTCTTAAACTGGGAGAAAATTCCCCAAGGCTCATACCTGTCTATTTTGCGTATGCAAACCTTCATCTTATCAGAGGAAACTATGCTTCTCTGGATGCCTATATAGAATCAGCGCACAAGATCATTGATTCGGTATATGGCCCTAATTCACTTCTGATGGCCGATTGTCAGCTACTGTACGGAGATTATTACTCCGCCATCAGTGACTATAAGAAAGCGGAGGCTGCTTATGCTGCGGCAGATAATATCCAGAAGCAAAAACTGGGGAAAAAACATCTGAAGCGGGCAGAAACGCTTTTAAGACAAGCAACCTTGTCAGGAACTCTTTCCGCCGGTAAAACCACCATCGAAAAACTATACAAAGAAGCATTGGAAATTGTAAAAGATGCGATGGGAACAGCCAATCCCTTATATGCGGAAGTTCAGCAGCGCTATGCTGAATTTCTGATCGCTGCGGGATCTTACGAAGTGGCGGATAAGTTGCTGGAAGAAACGGATAAATTCTGGGTTGGTAAATTAGGGAAAGATAATAAATATACCGCCGATATCAGCGGACTTCGTGGCGATATAGCCTATGCAAAAGGAAAGTACGAAGAAGCGGAAAAAAAATATTCTAAGTCAAAGGAAGTATATGCGTCTTTATTCGGAGAAAAACACCCTGATTATGTAAAATCGATCGGGAAACTGGCCCGTGTATATTACATGAAGAAACAACCGGAGAAGGCACTCGATTTAATGGGAAATATCATCCCAACATACCTGACCTATACACGGGAAATATTCCCTTCGCTGAGCTTCCGTCAGAAAACAAAATTCTGGAATAATCTAAAGGAAGAATTTGAATTCTATACCCTGGTAGCGCTTCAGCAACCTAAAGGAGCAAATCTGAAATACACGGGAACGGTTTACAATAATATTCTATCAACCAAAGCCCTTCTTCTTTCGTCAAGTATTAAGCTTCTGGAAAAAATAACTCACAGCAATGATAGTATTCTGATAGGGCTCTACAATGAATGGATTGCCGAAAAGGAATATCAGATCAGTATCCTGTCTCTGAATAAACATCAGCTACAGGAACAAGGCATACATCCCGAGCAGATCGGTGCAAATATAGAAAGACTGGAAAAAGAAATGTCCCAGCGGTCGGAGCTGTTTCATAAAGAGAAACTGGCTACAAAAATTGTGTGGGAAGATGTGAGAGCGAAACTGAAGGACAATGAGTATGCGGTAGAACTCATCCGGTTCCGCTATTTCAATAAAGTATTTACCGATTCTGTGCTGTATGCGGCTCTTATCATTGACCGTAATACAAGAGATAATCCGGACATGGTCTTATTCCCCAATGGCAAACAGATGGAGAAACGGTATATGAAATATTACCGGAACGTTGCCACGCTCAATGCACCGGATGAATATTCCTACGATGTGTACTGGCAGCCGATCAAGAGTAAAATACCTGATGGAGCGCTCGTCTACCTCTCCTCAGATGGTGTATACAATCAGATCAACCTGGAAATGCTTCCCGTAAAAGGAACCGAGACCTATGTGATCGATCAGAATCAGATCGTATTGCTTACCAATACGAAAGACCTCCTGCTCCTGGAAGAAATACATACCAGCAGCACTGCTAAAAAGAAATCCAGGGAAAATAAAAAAGCAATGAATAGCAATGCCTATGTCTTTTGCGGAAGTCCTGTTTTTTATACCGGTGCAGAGATGTCGAAAAAGAATGTACCGGATCTTCCGGGAGCAGAAAAAGAAATTCTGGAACTAAACTCTTTGCTGGCTTCTGCAGATAAGTCCACTCTTTTACTTATGAAAACGAATGTGACCGAAGATACGATCAAAAGCCTTCGGAGTCCTAAAGTCCTGCACATTGCTACTCATGGGTATTTTAAAGAATCTGTTTCAACGGGAGCAGGCGATGATGATATTGCAAACAATCCTTTGTTGAATTCCGGATTAATGCTTTTAGGGGCTGGCGACATTGTAGACAACCCTGACAACAAATATGTAAATCAGAAAGAAGGAATTCTCACGGCGTATGAAGCGATGGATCTTCCTTTGGAGAATACGGATATTGTAGTCCTCTCTGCCTGTGAAACCGGACGGGGGGAAGTACAGGTAGGAGAAGGAGTATATGGGTTGCAACGTGCATTTTTAATGGCCGGAGCCAAGTCCATCATCATAAGTTTATTTAAAGTCAACGATGAAGTGACCCAAAAACTGATGGTCTCGTTCTATCAGAAATGGCTTAAGACAGGCGATAAACGTACGGCTTTTACAGAGGCCAAGAAGGAAATAAAGCAACTTTACAAAGAGCCGTTGTATTGGGGGGCTTTTCTGATGATAGAAGGACGACCGGAGCGATTTGCATCCAATCCCTGAAGACCTTAATGTACCAGACTTTCAGCTCTCAGGGAGGTGATCGATATTAAAGGGCCGGAAGATTTTAAAAACAGGGAATGTTGCCAAAAATAGTTGTCTGATCAAACCACTCCGTTTCCTCAACCAATTTACATATTCCAAATACCGGAACTACACTTGCTCAGGCAGCGCTGCCGGTCTCTTTTAAATGATTCAGATGGGAGCGTAATGCTTTGGTGAAGGATGGGTATTCATTGTACCGGATATTCATCTCCTGGCATACTTCCTTCACTATTTTATTGAGTGCAGGATAATGTACATGGCTGATCTTTGGAAACAAATGATGTTCTACCTGAAAATTCAGGCCACCGGTATACCACCCGATGATCTTATTACCAGTAGCAAAATTCGCAGTCGTCTTTAACTGATGAATCGCCCATTCATCACAGATCTGGTTATTTTTAAAATGATGGTCTGTAAACTCGGTATCTTCCACTACATGCGCCAGTTGAAAAACAACCGAAAGGGTAGTTCCCAGGAAAAAATGATACACTGTAAATCCAATAAGTGTTGCCGGCCAGCCCCATATGAAAGAAGGAAGGATCAGATACGTGGCAACATAAAACAGCTTGGTGGACCAGAAGGCCACATGGTAACGGAAAGTCATCCCGGCAATTTTAATGTTGCCTACTTTACCGCTAAAATATTTAATGAAGTCCAGCACAAAGATCCAAAGAAAGGAAGACAGCCCGTACGCCAGGAAACAATAGAGATGCTGATACTTATGAAACCAGCGCTTTTTCTGAAACAGATTGCTTCTCAGTACCGGTTCCATTGCAATGTCCTGGTCATGACCTTCAATATTGGTAAAGGTATGATGAATAATATTATGTTTATTTTTCCATAACAATGCATCTCCTCCCAACAGGTTGATACTATACGCTCCTAGGGTATTAAGCCAGGGAATCGCAGACAAGCTGCCGTGTGAGCCATCGTGCATCAGGTTGAATCCAATCGCAGCGGCTGCCAGGCCGAGGTAAGCACAAAGCAACAGAGCAGCCCAAACAGGTAAAGGCAACAGGACCAACGCCAGAAAACCTCCGATGTACGTCAGCATAAAAAAAGCTGCTTTCAACGCCATCTGCCGGTTGCCGGTACTCTCAATTCCGGCTTCAGTAAAGTAGGCTTTGGTTCTTTTTTTCAGCTCTGCAAAAACGGCATTTTTAGGATTAGCAAAAGAAATTTTTTCCGCACGAGAGGCTTTGGCAGGGGGAGGGGCAACAAGAACGTTGTTCATAAATAGGATAGGGATAACCTTTTTCTTTTTAATCCGGGCAGAAATTACTTTCTGATAGAACCGGATGCTAAAGGTACGAGATTAATTCCGGTTCGCTTCAAGGTTATTCCTGTTATTTTGGAACCATTCCATCCGAATACATACAGACGGGGAAATCAATGGTTTATACCTCTTTCTCAACAGGAGAGAGTACCACCAATACCACTAAAAACAATGCAAGGCTCTCCTTTTTCATTTATTCTTATTATTTTAGAGGTTACGATTGACAAAGAAAAAAGAATAAAGGTCGTGCCACGGCTCGTTTTCACGGCCGGAGGGAAATAAAAAATCGAATTAAAGAAACAAAAAAGGTCCACATATAACTATTAAATACTACACTTATGAAAAAAATAATACTTATTTTACTCTGTTTGGCGATGACTTATGCAGGATTCTCGCAGACTCTTACTACTCCGAACCCTCCGTTCGGATGTCCGAATACCACTCACGATGTAACCCTCGGAGTAACCAATAACACTGCAGTTGGCATTCCTTTTACCCCAAGCTCCTATAGTATTTCCGTACAAGTTTTCGATGACAATGACGATGAAATCTATACAGACACACAAACATTTTCAGATGTTATTGCAGCAGGAACCTCCAAGTACATCACCTTCGAAGACGTTCCCTTTGAGGGACCTATGCTCTGCAGTCTTAGTTTTACTATTGCACATGCAATGCTTCCGGGAGGAGCAATCACCCTGGAAGGAAATTACACCGTGCAGTATCCTCCTACCCTTTCCGTTACAGAGAACCCATCGGGTACAGTAGAGGTGCAGACAGCGGTAGACAATGCTTATGATATTCACTATTTCCTTGACGGAAATTATACCACTCCTGCAAATGCCTCCGGAGCAACTACCTACACCCCAACAGTTTCCGGATCCTACACCGCCAAAGCATATGAAAGCACTACCGGTTGCTACTCTGCAGCAGCTTCCAATGCACTGAATATTACTGTTCTTTCAACTTCTGTAAAGAACGGACAAAAAGCAGACATCGCGGTTTATCCCAATCCGATCGCTTCCAGCCTGACCATTTCCACAGGACTTTCCAGTCAAATGACCTATGAACTGGCGGATATGAATGGTGCGATCGTTAAATCCGGAAGCTTTACTTCCACTGCCAATGTAAACGTAGAAACGCTAAAGTCCGGAACTTATCTTCTTACCGTAAAAGATCAGCAGGATAATATCGCTTCTTATAAGCTGGTAAAATAAGGTTCCTGCTTTTGCACAAAAAAAGTCCTGCATACACTTGTTATGCAGGACTTTTTTATATTCAATAATCAATCTGTTGATACTTACTGTACTACCAGCTTTTTTACCAGAACTTCTTTCCCGGCATTCACTTTCAGAATATATACTCCCGGTTTTCTCCCGGTCAGATCCAGTTGCATCTGATCTGTAGAGGTAAAAGAGCGTTCATAAACCGTAGTACCGGAAAGGTCTTCAAGAGAAACGATGGCTGACGAAACAGGTTTATCCATCTGAACGACCACATTTCCGGAGGCCGGATTCGGAGACAATGTCAAGCCTTTGCCGGAAATAATTGATTCTCTTGTCGATGTAGCAACCGCAGCGACAGAAACGGTAAAAGAGCGTTCTACAAATCTTGCCGGAAGTCCGTCGTCAGTCACTCTTACTACAATAGTGGTAACACCAGAAGCCGAAGGATTCGGACTAAAGCTGATCGAACCGGTAGCGTCAGGACTGTTATAATTCACAGTCAGGTTCTGGATCAGTCCCGGGTTCAGCGCCGTGGCCGTTACCGTCAAGGTTTGTGATTCAGAGCCTCCCGCCGTAATGCCTGACAAATCAACCGTTTGTACTCCATCTGTCTGATCAATCGAACTATTGGCAAGAGCATCCAATGTGGGAGATTCATTCTCCGGCAATACTGTTGTCGACAATACGATTTCTCCTCCGTCAGGCACTGCATCAAACTGAATGGTATCTCCGATCGTCGTGTACACTAAGGTGTTTCCGTTCTGGACCACATTCGTATACGCCACTCCGTTTCTTTTTAATTTTATCGTAAGTGGTTCATTGTAAATAGTATTATTACTAAGAGTGTCTTTGAGCTCCACGATCCAAACCGAGCCATCGGGCGCTTGTACCTGGGAAAGTGTAGCACTCTTTCTTTCTTTATGATACTTTACAGACTTAAGAAAAGTAGTAATCCATATATCGTCCTGAAGTTTTACCAACGTATCCAGCTGCTGCTGAAGAGAGGTCTGCAACACCGTCTCATACCAGGAGTCTCCGTGGCTGCCAGCAGCATCGTCCACACTATGATAGAGATATACCAGCATCCCTCCTCCTTCTATTGTCGCATGAACTTCTGCTGCATACGCATTAAGGGTGGTTGAAGAGGTCATTCCATAAGCATGGATCTTATAATAATCGTCTGCCGTAGAAGCAAAGTTATACGTATAGTGCACCCCCGAAGGACCCTCGACCCCTCTTGCGGCAATATGCCCGCTGGCCTTGATGGTATCTCTTACCTGTATGTCCTTGGCTGTAGCACCCGCCCCTGCTCCAAACGGATATGCAAAGGTCAGCACTTCCTGACCGGTCACATTCTGGTCAATGGTGTTTTTGGCTCCTCTGATCTGAGTATTAAGCTCTGCTGCCGTGAGCGAAAGAAGGTTGGGGTGATTAACTGCATGGTTTGCAATTTCATGCCCTGCATTGGCGGTATTATTCACTGACGGCCAGTCATGATTCCAGGAAGCTACAGAAGTAAGAGAAAGATAGAAAGTACCTTTCAACCCACGGCTGTTCAGTTCCGGTACTACGACGGGATAATGTCCCGGCGACCAGTCATCGAAGGTCAGCACTACGGAAGCTTTTTTATCGTCCTTCCAGTTGCATATTTTTCCGACCTGAGAAAATCCTGTTTCCGACCATAAAATAAAAGTACAAATTACAAGTTTGGTTAAATGTTTCATCGGCGAATCGTTTAAGATGATTTTATGAAATCAAAGGTAAGTGATATGACTTAAAATGAATTTGCAGAAACGTAAAAAGACTTTGCAAAAAGGAAGTATACACTAATAATCAGCTATATTCTTATACTTTTTATACTGAAGGAGGATCTTTGCGGTAGTCGTTGGGCGAACGGTCCTCTGCGGCCTTAAAAACACGATTGAAATGGGAAGCATTTCCATATCCTACTTTAAATGCAATTTCCGAAACAGGAAGATCCGTTTCCGACAACAGTCTTTTAGCCTCCGAGATGCGCAGCTTATTCAGGAATTGCTTAAAGTTCAGGTCTGTTTTCTTCCTGATCATCGAAGATATTTTTCGTTCATGAATCCCGGTGGCTGATTGTACATCTGTAATAGTGAGCTCGGAATTGGAATAATGTGAGGTGATAAATCCGAAAACTGCTGCTTCTTCTTTGTCCCGGTAGTTTACCGCCTGGATTTTTTCATATTGAAAATTGATTTCGGGTTTTTCTTCTTCTTTCTTCCGGAAAAACAACCATCCTCCTACAGCATAAATCACCAGAAAGATCCCTGCATTTATAAAAAAAGACCAATAGTTTACATGAAAACTGAGCTCTTCCACTTCTACCACATCTTCCGTCTCTTTTTTTAAATTGATACAGTTTCCCAACTGAATCGTACGGATTCTGGAAAAATCGGGAGCCCCCAGGTCTTTCTCTGTTTTGTTGTGATTAGCATACCACCAATCGGGGGTTTCAAATTTTTTGAGCGGTGCGGAGATCTCTGTGAATTGATTCTCTACGGTCAGAACATATTGTGAATTGCGATAGGAAAGATGTTCTTCCCTATTACTGTACGAAGGGATTTCAGAGGTTAGTGTAAATGGTACCCTGGTACCTGTTCTGGCTTTGATGTTGATTTTAAGGTAATCGTAAGAAGACAGATCAAACAGGGAACTGTCTTCCCGGGAAAACATAATTCCTACATACGGATATGAAAACCCTTCTTTGAGGATATAGCGATACCCCACTTTATCCGGAGTGCCCTGCTCGATCACCAGCCAGGAATTGCCTTTATGAGCCCGGTCGTCATAACCAGACAGCAAAAGATCTCCTCCAAAAGAATCCTGTGCTCCCTGGCGGATCACATAAAAAGGGGGCTTATACCATAGCAGAAAAGCAATAGTCAGAAGCACTACAGGAGCGACCCAGAAAACAGTCCGCTGATAGCGCTTCTTTCTGTTATTATTTCCTGTTATTTGATTCATTGAACCCGAAGATACTATTTTTAAGTACAAAAGATGGAATTTTGGAATGTCCCGGATTAATTTTTATGCCGGTTAAAAAGAGAACAGGTATCAGAAACAGGAACTATCAACTGTCTTTCTGTACCTGATTTTTTGTGCAACGGACCGGCCCTGTCTTATACAGGAAGATAAATATCAAAGGTAGCTCCGCGATTCAACTCGCCGGTTGCAGTGATCAGCCCACTGTGATTGTCCACTATTTTTTTGACGATCGATAAACCAATTCCGGTACCGGAATATTCTTCTTTTCCATGCAGGCGCTGAAAGACCTCAAATATCCTGTCCTTGTACTGCGGATCAAAACCGATCCCATTGTCCGAAATGGAAATATGACAGTACTTTTTGTCAGGAGCAATTCCTGGTACATTTAACCGGTTTCCATCTTCCTGTGTACACCGGATAACTACGCGCAGGGGTTTTTCGGAGGATGAGAATTTTATGGCATTGCTGATCAGGTTATGAAACAATTGTATGATCTGAAACGGAATGGCTTTGAGTTCGACGTTCCCTTCCAGTTCGATCGTTCCCTGTTTCTGCAGAAGCATTTCTGTAAAGTCACATTTTACTTCTTCTACAATTTCTTTTACTCCCGTTTTAACAAAATTTTTCTCAATATTTCCGCTCCGCGAATAGGCCAGCAGATCCTGGATAAGCGTTTGCATCCGGCTGGCAGCACGCTGCATTCCTAAAAAATAAGTCAGGCCATCTTCCGAGAGGGTCTGCTTTTCTTTTGCCAGGATACGGCTGGCAAACGTTTGTATCTTACGCAAAGGCTCCTGAAGGTCATGGCTGGAAATATAAGCGAAAGACTGGAGCTCCTTATTCATTTTCTGAAGGTCTGTATTTTTTTTCTTCAACTCACCGGTACGTTCCTGTACCTGCTTTTCCAATTCATTGGTAAATTCTTTCTGCTCCTGAATATCCGTACTGGTACCAACCCACATCTGAATGTTTCCCTGATCATCCCGCTGAGGCACTGCCCGGCTTAGCTGCCAGTGGTATACTCCATCGTGTCTGCGGAACCGGTGTTCGATCAGAAAGTCCTGCCCGGTCTCTATAGCCTGCTTCCAGACACGGATATTTTCCGACAGATCATCCGGGTGTACCAGTTGAAGCCATCCTCCGCTCGTAAGTTGCTGAACAGACAAGCCGGAATAATCATACATCGATTTGTTGAAATAATTAAGATTTCCTTCCGGATCGCCAGTCCATACATTCTGGGGCATGGAATCCGCCAGCAACCGGAACTTCTGTTCTCTCTGCTGCAATCGTTTCTGAAAGAGCTTTTCATCCGTGATATCTCTCACCGTTCCGACCATATAAGAAGGATTTTTCTTATTGTCGTAAAAAATTTTCCCTTTGCCTTCCACCCAGTGAATGGATTTATCTTTCCAGATAAGTCTTGCCTCATAATGAAGAACCCCCGTAAGGTATGCTTCCTTAAAAGCATTTTCCCGTATTTTCAGGTCGTCAGGGTGGAGATGCTGAATAAGCTCGGCATGCGTCAGGTTGACACGGGTCTGATAACCGAATATTTTAAGGTATTGATTTGAATAACTGGCTTCCATGGTTTTCAGGTCCAGCTCCCAGGTCCCGAGATCACTGGCTTCGATCACCATGCTTAATTTTTCTTCGTCTTCTTTCAGCTTTTCCTGATATACCACGCGATCGTGAATATCCATCCCCGCAGCGATATATCCTTCAAAGACTCCGTCCAGCGAGATCCTGGGTACTCCATGTACTGAAATCCAGCGGTACTTTCTGTCACTTCTTCTGAGACGAAATTCCATATAAAACTCTTCCCTCTTGTCAAAAGCTGTTACGTAAGTATACAGGCATTTCTGAAGATCATCTGCATGTACTCCCTCCAGCCATCCGTTTCCGCTTTCCTCTCCGATCGTTCTTCCCGTAAAATTCAGCCAGGTTTTATTGCAATAATTACAGAGCCTTTCTGCCCCTCCCATCCAGATCAGTACCGGTGCGCTGTCTGCCAGGTTACGGAACCGTTTTTCACTTTCCTCTATTTGCTTCCGGGCAATCACCTGCATGGTCACCTCTGAGACGGTTACAACCAGGCCGTCTATTTTCCCATCTGAATTCCGGAATGCCTCACAGGTAAAATTCATATACGTTGTTTCCAGCTTCCCTTTCCGGAGAAGCCTGATCGAACGTTCGTTGGCAATATATTTTTCACCGGTTGTATATACCTGCTCCAGCATCGCTTCGAGTCCCTGGTTCTGGATTTCCGGCAACGCTTCATATACTTGTTTGTTGAGCAGCTCTTCCAGCGTTTTGTCCAACATCTCCAACATGGGCAAATTGACGATCTCCAGGACAAAGTTCTCTCCCCGAAGCAAACACATGGGAACAGAAGCCTGCATAATATTATCAATGTAACGACGGTTGATCTCTTTCAGCAACTGGTAATAAAGGACTTTTTCCGTGGTCTCATGGCAGGTCAACAGAACCGCTGCGATATTCCCTGATTCATCTTTCACCGGGCTATAGCTACGGGACCAGTAGGCCTCCTCTTTTTTACCGTTTCTGAATACAGGAATAATAAGGTTCTCGCTCGCTGCTGCTTCCTCGCCATTCAGGATCTGGTCTATCAACGGTTTTACCGTCTTCCATTCTTCCTCCCACAAATTCCAGGCATTCATTCCAATCAAAGAGGAATGTGTTTTATTTTCTCCAAGAAGAATACGGTAGGCGTTGTTGTAAAAACAGATCAGGTCAGGTCCCCAGCAGAGGATCATAGGAGCTCTGGAGCTGAGCATAATCATTACGGTCGTAAGCAAACTCTGAGGCCAGGTATCGGGCGCACCAACGGAAGTAGTACTCCAGTCTTTTTCACAGATCAGGCGTCCCATTTCTCCTCCTCCGGCGAGAATCTGTTTGTGGAGATCTACAGCTCTTACTTTTACCAAATTGTTTTTACGTTAAGAGTACAAAACAAATTTTTCCTTTTCGGGTTGTGTTGCGTTCGTTTCCAGGATCCTTTTCAATGCTAGCTGAATTACTTCTTTAAGCTTGGAAAATTCGGATGGCTTCCGGATATAGTACTGTGCCCCTTTATTATACAGAAGCTGGATCGTTTCCAGGTCAAAAGAGGTCGAATAAATCACGACCGGAAGTTCTCTTAGTTTCTCATGCTTTCTTATTTCTTCCAGACACTCCATTCCGTTTTTCCGGGGCATGTTAAGATCCAGAAAAAGTACAGAAGGAAGCTCGGTAATTTTCTGGAGAAGATGCGTTATAAGTTCTTCTCCGTTATGAATAGCTTTAAATGAGATCTCCATTGGTAATTCTTCCAATGCATCCTGGAAAAAAAGGCAGTCATCTTCATCATCGTCTGCCAAAAGCAAATGTATTGGATTTGAATTCATAGTATAAAAATAATTGTTTATAGATCAAAATACAATTAATCGGTACGCCCGACCATTTTAATTTACAACAGTATCGCAAAAGAACGATTCATCTGCACAGGAACGGTTTTTTCCAGACTTTCAAAGTCGTAAAATAACCGGAAAACATCTGTGATTGAAACAACAAAAACATAAAAAGTCTTATCGTTGTAACGAAAAAAACAACCTGCTGTTTTCCTTCTCATGACTCCCAAAAACTTTCCATCAACGGAGTTATGGAAGGGACCAGCATTATACTATATCGGCTAACGGATCCGGTTTACAGCTTATCCGTATGATAAGCACGGGGCAAAGGATAATTATCTTTGTCTTAAACCGTAAAACTATCCAACCAATTGATTGCTTCTTCTGAGGTGTCAAAAACCTGAACGGCCAGTTTTTCTTTTTCGATCTTGAACGAAATAGTTTCCACGGCTATCTTATTGAAATAATTAGAAGGCCGAACGATCGCACAAGCTTTAAATCCGAACCGTATGGCACGGGGCAGGAACGATGTCTCCATCCATTTCTGATCTTCCATTCCGATCAACACCATATCCCTGACATCTGCCAGCACTTTGTGTACACGCTGTTCAATCAAATAATTTAACATGGTTTCCGTTCCTTCCCGGAATTGCGCACTGGTGGCATAGCCTTCCCACTCCATTACAATCCTGTCCGACTCAGGATATATTCTGTATATTCTATCTTTACATGCTATCATAAGACTACTAATTTTTGTGTAAATTTTTATATAAAGCAAGGCTGTTTTACTTTATATATTAATAAAGCATTATTTTACAAAGGATTAGACAGAAAATCAAGCTTTACATTAAATTTAAACAGCTTGTCTCCTTTTAGTATTTAAGACACAAGATACCGGATACCAGAAAAGAACCATTTAATCGGATATCCAGAAACATAGCGGGCAATAAGAGATTTTGACAATTCTGTTAATATATTCTGAAAAAACAGTAATATTGAATTATCAGTTTTTTAATTTTTTTTGCCAGGAATGAATGAACAAAATCAAAACCAGGAAGCGTTTCATCCCTGCGTACGCAATTGTCTGGAATGTGCTACCCAATGTTATTCCACTACCAACGAGTGCTTGAAAGAAAGCAAGGCTCCTCTCCTTTTGGAATGCATGAAGCTGACCCGCGAATGTGCGGAGATCTGCCTGAGCACCGCCCGTATTCTGACTCAGCCAAACAGTCATATTAAAGACGTATGTCTTGTATGCGCCGAATATTGTATGCGGGCTGCCGAGGAATGTGAAAAGCATCAGGAACTGGAACATTGCCGCAAAACAAGCGAAGCCTGTCGCCAATGTGCAGAGAAATGCGAAACCATGATCCGTTTATACTTTTCCTGAAGGCAAGAAGTACAAGACTGCTATTCTATACAAACCTGGTGAATCATAAATAATTATACCCCTTTGATTTTCCAATGATCTTTTTCATGAAATTCCGGCCAATGATTTTTCCAAAAAAAATGACAATGCTCATTTATTTTTTGCTTTTTTATCACCGAAATGTTGAAGTTTGTGGGCTTACTTTGAACATATGGCATACAGAATCGTGAGAAAGACGCAGCTGATGGAACTTGAGAAGGAATCTGTCATGTTACGCAAGGGGATTAAAGACGCAGCGTTACAACTTCAGGAAATTATCAAAGCGAATACAGGAAAATCGCTTTTGCTCTTGGAAAACGGGGAGATTTCTCCTGACCATCTGGTCAATGGATTGCAGGAACTTCAACGTCACCTTACTAACCTTGATGAGGAAGAGAATAAAAGAACCTGGGTCTCGCAAGGACTCGCTTCTTTTGTAGACATCCTGAAATATAGTGGCGAGGTAGAGACTTTTTATGAGAATATTATTTCCAGTCTCATTAAATACCTGAACGCCAACCAGGGCGGACTTTTTATCGTCACCGAAGAAGGAGAGGAAACAAGACTTGAGCTGGCCTCCTGCTACGCATACGACCGGAAAAAATACCTGGAAAAAATAATTCTACCGGGAGAAGGTCTGATAGGTCAATGTTACCTGGAAAAAGAATATATTTTATTGACAGACCTCCCGGATGGCTATACCTATATCACTTCCGGCCTGGGAGAAGCCACTCCGGCATGTCTGCTGATGCTTCCCCTCATAGCCAATGACAGGATTGTGGGAGTGATGGAAATAGCGTCTTTCTTTGTTATGGAGAAATACCATCTTGAATTCCTGCTGAAGCTGGCGGAAAACATTGCTTCCGTGATCCTGAATATTCAAACGAATGAGAACACCAAACGGCTTCTTAAAACATCGCAGGAACAAACCGAACAGCTCAAACAACAGGAAGAAGAGCTTCGTCAGAACATGGACGATCTTTCGGATATGCAGGAACGCATTCTGGAGCAACTCGCCGATACTAAAAATCTCAAAAAAGAACTTGAGATCAGAGAAGATGTTTTCGGACATACAACCATCTTGTCCGAGTCCGACATTCATGGTACTATTACCTATGTAAACGACAAGCTTTGCAGTGTCTCTCAATATTCCCGCAACGAGCTGATCGGAAAAGCTCATAACATCTTCCGTCATCCTGATACGCCTCCGATGCTTTTCAAGTTAATGTGGCAAACGATCCGGCAAGGGAAAATATTCCAGGGAATCATTAAAAACAAGGCAAAGGACGGAACCTATTACTGGGTAGACGCAACGATCGTACCGGTGAAGAATGAAAACGGAGCAATCATCAAATACATCGGTGCAAGATATCATATACAGGACGACCTGCTGGCAGAAACGCTTTATGAAAAGCAGATAAGAAAACTTCTGCATCATACAGGACTAACGCTGGTGGAGGAAGGACAACCGGTCTAGCAGACGCTAAACACAGATTTTCTCCATTTATACAGATAGATGGAGAAAATCAATACAAACAATCCTGCCAGTACTACATGGCATAAAATTCCTTTGGCTGAACTGCTTCCGGTACGCTTTTTTCCCTGAGCAACTGTTTCAGGTTTATTTCTATATTCGTAGCAATTGTGGTCATGGCGGTATCAGTAGGACGATTGTTAAACGGATCCTGTAAGTGCGTAGCGGATTTTTCCAGCAGAAAAAACGCCGATGAGATCACGACCAGCAATGGTAATTCATAATAGCTCTCCACATCTTTGAGCGAGATAGAAAGCAGGATCGCAAAAAGATAAATGATCCAGTGAAGAAAATAGCGATATGTAACAGGAAACACTGTTGACTTGATACGCTCGGCCATTCCCATCGCATTGGTAAGATTTACCAATGTCTGATTGAGCTGCACATGATAAAAAACTTCCAGTTGTTCTTTTTCTTTTATGGAGGTAATATGATGTGTATTGAGCTGAAGAATTGCCAGTGGTTTATTATGATGCAACGCTATTTCTTCCAGCTCTTCTGCCGTGAGGTACTTCGAAAGATTCTTCACAGGATCCAGCCCTCTTAATGACTGACCCAGGCTATAGCACCAGGCCATATGCCGGTAGGCAATTTTTCTGATGTCCTCCTGGTTTTCAGGCCCCAGAAATGATTGCAATTGTAAAACCAGGGTTCTGCTATCATTCACGATATTTCCCCAGATCTTTCTTGCTTCCCACCACCGGTCATACGACTGGCTTAATTTGAAAGACAAGATCACCGAGATCGCAGTTCCCACAAAAGCGGGGATCGGG
>CAYTGJ010000001.1:46506-54840 GCA_964437245.1 uncultured Chitinophagaceae bacterium | reverse complement strand
GGCATATCAGGAATGGCCTCCTCGTACTTATGTGTCAGGTAATAGGTCACTATCCCGATGATGCAGACATAGATTATCTCAATTTTTATTTTACCCAGGATATAGGTAATAGGTATTTTTTTATTCAGCAACATATCTTTATCCGCTAAAAAATCCGAACGATCTTTCAAGATAACAGAAATACATTAATAACCGAAGAAAAAAACAGACACTCATCAAATTTTAATATTGAAATGACCTCCAGAATTCTTGGTCATTCTTTTTTATAGTTCTTTTGAGTTGGACGGATGAATATCTTCCAGAGAGATCGGGATGAGTTTCCTGGTTTTTAAAAATGTTATGGCCACCACTACCAGGGTCATACAGCCTCCGAAGATCACCGCTGGAACCGTTCCGATGAGACTGGCAACCGTTCCCGATTCAAAATCACCGATCTCGTTTGAAGAGCTGATAAACATTGTATTTACTGAAGAAACACGCCCTCTCATTTCATCGGGAACCAGCAACTGCATGATCGTGCTGCGAACGATCACACTTACACTGTCAAATGCTCCGTACAGAAAAAGGAATAAGAGGGAGAAATAAAAATTCCGGCAAATCCCGAAACAAATAATCGACAAGCCAAAACCTGTTACCGCAATCATCAAATTTCTCCAGGGCCTTCCCATAGGAGAAAACTTTGACATCGTGAGCATAGTCAGAATTGCTCCCGCAGAGATCATGGCCCGCATTATGCCCAACCCTTCAGCTCCTACCTTCAGTATATCATTGGCAAAGACCGGCAATAATGCAATGGCTCCTCCGAAAAAAACGGAGAAGAGATCAAGGCTCATCGCCCCTACCATAAGCTTGCTCTTAAACACAAAACGCAATCCTTCTGAAATACTTTCCCAGATGTTTTCCTTCGGTTTAAAAACAGGAGGATAAGACTTCAGGTAAAAATAGACCAGACCCAAAGAGATGATCAGCAGGACCATGATCAGCATAAAGGTAGCCGTAATGCCCTGAATACCGGTAAACCGGTACGCAAAACCATAAAGGATTCCTCCAGTGGCAGGACCCACAATAGATGCAAGCTGCCAGGAAGATGAGCTCCAGGTACTCCCGTTGGGGTAAAGCGTTCTGGGAATACTATTGGCATATACAGTGAAAGCCGCCGGAGCATAAAAAGCACGGGCCACTCCATTACAAAAGATCATGATATAAATGATCAGTACGATCGAATTGACCTGGAGATAAGGCCTCATCGCTTCATGGGTAATAGTAAACAGGACCGTAGCAGAGATCAGCACTACACTATAGATCAACAACAGCATTTTCCTTTTCTCCGATTTATCGGCTACATATCCTCCATACAAGGCTATTCCGATGGCCGGAACGGCTTCACACATCCCCAGCAATCCGAGAGCAAAAGTACTCCGGGTCAGTTCATACACATAAAAACCAATGACTACAATCTGGACCTGGTTGGCAAAATTGAAGAAAAAACGGATGGCGATATAGGTCCTGAAATCCTTGTACCGGAGTGCCGCAAACGAATCTTTCCTTGTCTCCATCTATCTATTCTCCTGTCAAAAATGTTCTTAAGAATGTCTCTGATAACTATTTAGTACGTCTGCCGGATACCCCGTTTCAAAATAAGACAGGCTGAATCCATTTTCCTCCCTAGGCCTGCTCTGAAATCTGTCTTAAGACCTGCCACCAGCGCAGCGGAAGATTTTTCTTGTTGAATTTCAACAAACAAACGATCACTACATTTTTCTCCGGATTCACATAAATCTGCTGACGGTACATTCCCATCGACATAAAATCACCTACCTCTTGCTCTCCGATAAACCAGTAGTTATTGTATCCGGTATTTTCTCCCAGAAAATTTACCGGACTTGTAGAAGCCAGTACCCAGTTACTATCGATCACCTGCTCATTGCCCCATTTCCCTTTTTTCAGGTACAGTCTTCCAAACTTGGCATAATCCCTGGAAGATGCTCCAAAACATCCAAATGAACGGGTATGTTTTGTTTTATAATCGTACGCCCATATCGTAGAATCACAGGTACCGATCCTGGACCATATTTTCTCGGAAAAATATTCGTGCAGGTTTCGGCCGGTCGTACGCTCAATGATAATTCCGATCAGAATAGTATTAATGTTCTCATACTTGAGATATTCACCAGGCCTGGCCTCGAAATGAAGTCCTTTCATCACTTTCTCTATTTTCCCGTAATATGCATGAGAAATATTATCTACTTCAAATTTCAGACCCGAAGTCTGGTTGAGCAGATGACTGATGGTGAGTTCATCAAAGTAGGGATGATAGCTTAGCTCAGGCAGATAATGTTTGGCCAGTTCATTTACAGAACCAACATAGCCTTCCTGCAGTGCTACTCCCAATGTAGCAGACACCAGGGTCTTGGCAATGGAGAAGGCCGGCGAAGGTTGGTAACGTACAATTTTAGGATCGTTGTATTCAAACACAATGCTATCATTCTTGATCACGAGAAAATGATTGGCCTTCTGATTTTTCAGAAACAACTCCAACGGCTTCCGTTCAAGAGGCTCATCGGGATCCCAGTTGAATACATTGATCTTTTTGTTTTCCGCTGTTTTAGGAAACTCATAACAAACGGGAGCATGCTTAACCTCTTCATGTTTAAAACGGTGCATGTCTTTAGGATCAGGAATCATATAAAAATAAGCCTGGTAAGGCAGACATCCGATCATGCAAAACATGATCCCTATATATATTATTGACCTGCCACCACTACAACGCAAAGCACTCTTCCAGTTTGAAAATAAAATCATAATTGATAAACCGGCCGGTCCTTTGATTTGTTATTACTTTTATGATAAAGACGGCCGGAGCTAAATTAGTTCTGAAATTTACTCTTAAAAAAATTATGTTACAAGGACTGCGTAACTCAAGCGTAAGTTTCTGAAATAAATGGTAGTGCCGCCGGCAATATATAATATAAATTTCTACTTTTGCGTACAATTATTCTACCTAATTAGATTAATATGAAACGATCCTGCATTTCTTTTTATATTTTTACAATTCTCGTCTGCATCGGCTGTAGCTCTTCCCGGAAAACAGTCTCCCTTCCTCCTCCTGAGATCCCGGAAATTAAAAGCGTTCACCCGATCTCCCAAAACATCTGGATGGCTCAAAACAAGCCTGGTGAGCGAAATACGCTGATACGGATCGACTCCTCCGGACAGATCAAAATAGTAGCATCACAACTGCCGGCTCCTGAATTCTCAAAAAATATTCTTTCCGACTCCGGCATTGTAATAACCGGAACAGCAGATCTTTCGCAACTGCTGAAGTGGCAAAAAGAGCAAGCAGCACTGGAACACAAATCCATCAGCACACTTCTTTCCGGCGAAGCTCTCTACCGTATTTCGGAAGCTTATTTCAACGGACTGATCGACCATCGCAAATTTGAAGAACTGTATGATAAAGTAATTGCTCAGGCAGCTACTCTTCTGGAAGCCGAAATAGAACTTGAAGAAGCGAAAGCAGAAACGATCCTGGCTGAAACAGAAAAAGCAAGGATACTGCTCCAGAAGGCACAACTGGAGCTTGAAATGCTAAAGATCGAGAAAGGTATTTACGCTGAAAAGAGCACCGTGACTGATAGCACAGAAACCAAAGAGGAGTAGCAGACGCTGGTGGGAATAATATAATCTTTCCGGGATCTTCTGTAAAACATTCCCCTCCGATTCTCTCATCTTTGCAGGTATACTTAAACCCATTGACCTATGAATCCTGCAAAGATAATCTACATCGACGGAAGAGGAGTATCCATCACCAAACATACGTTAAAAGTAAAAGAAGATTCCTTTCCTGTAAAAACATTGAGCTACCGGCCGGTAGTCGTTGTACCGGACAGAACTCCTGCTGGATTGATTTTTCTGGCGGGATTTGCGCTAATTATATTCGGATTCATCAAAATATCGGCTTCCGGTATGATGATCAGCGAAACCAAAAGTCTTGCCCCGGCTTTTTTTCTATTCCTGGGATTCATAGTGCTGTTGGGCAGTCTCATTGCAGGCTTTATGAGCCGTGAACGATATGCGATACAGATCACCACTTCTTCGGGGGTAAAAAATATAGTCACACACCGGACAAAAGAATATATTACAAAAATCATTCACCGGTTAAATACCGCTGTGACTGAAAATCACGAATACTACCGTGAGATACAGCAGGTAGCATAACCGGATAAGAGAAGAAATCCAAAAAAATTCTCTTCCTTACGGCAAGGACTATGAATGCTATTGACTGACCGAGAGCTCTTTTGTTTTTGTCTCCTGTACGGCATTCTTCTTCAACACCACTTTACGGTTCAATTCGTTGATGACTAATTGGTCTCTCCCATAGATATCTTTATAGAAAACGGTTTTGCCGGTCTTACTGTCTTTATAATAAGTCCAGTAAATAATCATCACCGGCACCTTTGTTTGTAAACTTATTACGGTATTCTCCCCTTTAATTACCAGGTTATTAATATTCTCTCTGGAAAAACCCTGTTTTCCCAGAAGGTATTCCGCCAACTCCAGCGGTTTGTATACCCTGATACAACCATGACTAAAGGCTCTTCCGCTCTTCTCAAAATCAGCTTTTGACGGAGTATCGTGAAGATAAATAAAATAAGGATTGGGCATATTAAACTTCACGACACCGAGTGCATTTTTATTTCCCGGCAGTTGCTTCACCACAAAAGGGAAATTGTCTTTGGTATACGTTGTAAAATCAAGTTCCTGATGATCCACCACTTCTTCCCCACGCATCAGGATCATGTTATGATTATCCAGATAGGAAGGATCCTTTTTCAAAAGAGGAAGAATTTCTTTCTTCGTTATATTGGGCGTAACCGTCCAATAAGGATTAAACTCTATATTGACCAGGTTCGCCTGAAATACCCTTGTCCTGTTTTCCTCCTTTCCCACCACGATCCTGGTCGTATAATCAATCTTCCGGTCTTTAATATAATAAAGCTGATAACCGGTAATATTTACAAGCAGATATTCCTTCAGCGTATCCGGTTCCATCCACCGGCAACGTTCCATATTAGCGCGAATAATATCTTTTACTTCTTTAAGAGTAAAGTTGAGCCGGGCAAACGTTTTTTTATCAAGGATTCCGTTTGAATCAAGTCCCTGATTTCTCTGAAACTCCTTTACCCCATCTTCCAGGTCAGCATCAAAAATACTGTCCTGTGGTTCGTGATCCAGAAGACCCATGTTATAAAGCCGGTCTTTGATCCCGAGGACGATACTGCTGGTATCGTTCTTTTTCAGATCCTTGCCCGGGTATTCCATCCGGGCCCATTGCTCTCCTTTCTTTTCCAGTTCGTACAGATGGAGATAAGCACTCCGGAGCTCTTCATACAAAGAGATACTGGGTCTCAGAAAACCCGGCAGGGTATCGTACGAAGCGAAAATCAATTGTTCCCAAAGAACAGTGTCACTCGCAGCAATGACTCTGTTCTTATAATTCCATTCTGGAAAAACGATCCGGGGATTTACTTTTCCGGACCACATATCACGGCAATAACGCATGAACGATGCAGTAGCCAGAAGCTCGATCTGTAGCTGGTTTTCAGAGGAAGTGTCGCGCCGTATTTTTTTTAGAAAAGCATCCAGCGCAGCCGGATGATAATCCTGGGGCATCAGTCCGTCATATTCGGCACTGTTCAGAAGTGCGATCATATCCCTTACTCTTTTCTCTCCGGACCAAATCCCTTTCCAGTTTCGTGCTTTATAGACATTTACCATCGCTGTCCAGACAGGAAAATCAATACTATCTATGGTAAACACATAACCTGCTTCATGTGTTTTAAAAAAAGTTTCCAATGATACCTGTAAGGTCGCTTCATCCGGCTGCCAGAAGCCTTTTCTGTATTTTGTTGTTTTAGGTGATGACGGTACATCGGAAGAGGAAGCCTGACCGGATCCGTTTTTCAGGTCAGGCGTTTTCCGGCTACCACCGGAAGAGGGTTGTACCCGGGAAATACAGGAATAAAGCATTACTCCTGCAATCATAAAAAGCAGAATTTGATAAAATCTCATTCTTTCGATATGTTAATTCCCTCTGTCCAGCCATACACATTTTTCCAGATAGTCAGCATCGGGATAGTAAATAAAAAGCAAACTGTTTCCAGGAATGATCCCGGATATTTTTTTAAAGCTCTCTTCGGGCAATACCGGACAGCCAAAGCTCCTGCCCATCCTGCCGTTTTGTTTTATAAATTCCGGTTGTGCATACGACGCCGTATGCATCACGATCGCCCGGTTGCGTGCCAGATGGTTATAGTCCTTATCCAATCCGTCCAGGCGAATGGATAAGCCATGCTGGCCGTAATACGGTTCAGAAACTTTATAAAACCCAAGACTGCTCTGGCAGGATTGGGGAACATTGGAAAACTCCTTTGCATAAAGGACTCCCGAGTTTTTACCATGTGCCACATATTCATGAAGCACCAGAGCCGTATCCTTCAGGTCGATCATATAAAACCGCTTCTCAGAAGATGGCTTTGAAAAGTCAGCGATCATCAGGTACCGGTAACCGGCTCCCAGGCTATCCTGGACCTTTTCATAACCTTTCATAGAAAGAGAAAGAACATCGGAGGTCAGTCCGTAAGCCCCCAGCTTGGTCAACAGTTCGTTCACGCTTCCGGGAGAATGTTCATCTTCTCCTCCATCGTATTTGAACCTCATACCCGCCAGAAAAATCACGGACAAAGCACTAAACAGCAGAATAAGTTTTCGGGTAATCTTCATGTACATTCACTCAACGACGAAACCCGTTTGTTTAGTTCGTTCCCCTAAAACTTTTTCTATCAGAATCTTACCTTCTAAAACCCTTCGTTTCTATTCTTTCTATCCGGGTTCTGCCTCTAAGTACTTCATTTAAGTATCTGAAACTATTACACGGTTTTATGAAAAAATTATAAAAATCACATTCAGCTCCATGATGAAAATCTCCGTTGTCATTTGCTGTTGCATTCTTTTCCCTGAACGTTGACCTCTGTGCCGTCTCCTTTAAGGATAACTTTCCTGCAAAAAATCAACGTTATTTTTTCTTTTTTTTCTCTTTGGCTTTTTCAAGATCGCAATCCACCCGGTACTTTACCATCCTGGAGATCAGGTCAACCGGAAGCGGATGATCCAGTGGAAACTGTACCGCTCCCTTGGAATTTTTATACTCCGACAATTCTTCCTTGAATGCTTCAATTCCCGAACTGGAAGGATAAAAACCTATATGCTTCTGATAGGCGGCATACCATACCAATACTCCGTTCAAGCGGAAAGCCGGCATATTATAACTGATCACTTCTTCCACTCCGGAGGGAACCGATGCCCGTATGATCTTTTGCATGTTTTTTAATATTCTCCGGGTGCCGGGCGGAAAGGCCGCAAAATACTCTTTCACGGACTCAAATTTTTTGGAAGGTGCTTGCATAGGGTTAGTACGTTGTTTTTCAGTTTACAGAGGACTTTTTTCTCTGATAAATATACAGAACCTTTGAAAAACAGTTCAGGGGCAATAACGACAAAAAGGAGGTATTATGCGACCCGGACCGAAACACCCTGCAATCGGTTTTTTGCCAACCCCACTGCTACTTGATCTGCTTGATCAATTCCTTAGCCTTCTCAAGAGTATAGGCTCCTTCCAGTTCTTTGGAGTCAAAAATCATGAAATAATAAAAATCCCAGCCCGCCATTTCGGCCCATTTATTTCCCAGCTTGCATTTCGCTGCACTGTCGGAATTGTCACGATCGTCTCCTTTTGCTTCAATGACAATGAATTTTCCGGTATGTGTAAAAAGGATAAAATCAGGGTAATGATCCGACTTGTACCCATTGATCGAAAACCCTCTGCCTCTCCCGAGATTCCGGTGCCAGAACATTACCTGGGGCAATGAGGACAGCTCTGTAATCATTGCCGTCTCAAAACGGTTCATAAACCCTTCCCGTTCGTACAGGGATTTTCCGAGAGGAGGTCCCGCATGGCCCGGCACGATGTACAAAGGAAACTTCCACATAATATCGGAGACTATTTTTCTTACTTTGATCATTTCATAAAACCGGCGTTCCGCATAGCGGTCTATCAATTGTCTGATCTTCCCTTTTATTCTGGAGGCATAATGATGTTTCCGTGCCATAATATCCGGAAGCTGATCGGCCGGAATATGACTCCGTACCCTTTCCAGATAGGCCCTGAGGTCCGGGTCGGAAATGATATTGAACGCTCCTATCAACTGAAAGATCTGATGGGCTACCTCTTTTATCTGACTTTCCCTCGGCCTGGCAAGAATATAATTGACCACA
>CAYTGJ010000001.1:25612-46496 GCA_964437245.1 uncultured Chitinophagaceae bacterium | reverse complement strand
GACCACAGGATCCTGATCCTCCAGCTTGGTAAACCGGGTATCGTACTCATTTCCCCTGGTAGCCTCAATATCTACCTGATAAAGATCTGTGCTAAACGAGTCCAGATCAATTTTCGAATCTTCCTCACTAAGCTTGAATCCCTTGATCAGAGACTCACGGTTCAGAATAACACGATGAGTTTTAAAAATGTCATTTTTAGGAATCAGCAATAAGAACATCGGCAACTCTATCAAAAAAGTAAGTTCTTCAAATTCTTTTCTGAGTTTATAACGTCTTACTTTTTCGCCCATTTCCTGAAGTACGTTTTCTCCCAGAGGCAGGCGACGTTGCTGCTCTATCAGCAACTCCATATCGGAATTTTTGGCTCTCACCATTCTTTCTACTTCCATGATCGTTTCATTCAGGTCCGGGAAGATCTCCGGATCGGCTTTATACAAAATCCTCCCGGGCTCGATCTCGTCTTCTCCGGAACGACGGAGGGGAAGCTGGGTTCTAATTTCGTCTGCCGTCATCCCGTCTTTATGTCTATAGTCTCTCTCACTGAAGCCGGAGGCCTGTAAGGCAAAGACAATATTCTGCAAAGTATCGTAAAATTTGGCGGAAGCTGTAAGTACATAGGAGGAATTCAGTAAAGGAGAAGCATACTTTTGCACATAAGGCAATCGCAAAACCCTGCCCAGGATCTGCTCTACCTCCACTACCGACGATTTGTCCGCAAGAGAAGCGAGTATATAGGCAAAAGGGCAATCCCAGCCTTCTTTCAGCGCATTGATCGTGATAATATACCGGACTGGACAGTCTCTGGACGAAAGATCGATATTTTTCAGTTCGTCTTTTTCTGCTGTTTTGATCTTGATTTCTTCTTCCGGGATACCGGCTTTCAGCAATTGTTCCTTCAGCTTGACAAAGGTTGTATTATCAGAAGCGGTTCTGGGCTGTGCCTGGAAAAGCACAATGGGCCGTATATACTTTCCCCCCTTCTTTTCCTGCTCTCTGGCAATTAGTTCCAGCTTATGCTGCAAATGCAGGGCACTATTCACCACTTCTGTTTTATCTTTATGATTATAAACGATCACCGGCAGTTTTACCATTTGTTCCTTTTTAAGCTCAATCGCAGGAACCAGACTTATCAGGTTGCTATGCTCTTTGGGTGTGGCGGTGAGGTCCAGCACAAAAGATGGATTGAGCGTTTTCAGCATTTCTATGCTCAGCATGGTCTCTGCATTATGGCTCTCATCCACGATCAGCACAGGATCCATGCTGCGAAGTACATTGATGAGAGAACTCTCATCAATATCGGTCAGGAGATGTGTCCTCTTTTTATAACTGGGTACAAAACCCATCAGCTGACTGTTCTCCTGGTACACCTTGCGGTTTTCCTTGTTCTTGATCCTCAGGCTTGAAAAGCTCATGACGATCACAGACAATTGCCCGGCGATAAGAGTAGGGTTAAAATTCTGTCCGGAAAGAAGGTCTTTCTTTTCATAGATCTCTACCCGGTGCTGAAACAGGCTGTTGAGTTTTTGTCTGTACGGATGCTCCGGATTCCTCAGTGCTTTTACCGTCTGATCCAGTAAATTACTCCAGGGCACAAGCCAGATAACGGTTTTAGGCGAATAAGGAAGAAGTCCCCGGAAAATAGAATGAATGGCATGACAAGCGATCAGCGTTTTCCCACCAGCAGTAGGGACCTTGATACAAACATGGGGTACCTCGTTAAGGTTGTTCTTGTAAGGCTGCATCCCTTCTCCTGTAAGCGGATCGTACGGACCTATCTTATCTGCCCAATACATGTCAAAAGCATTTCCGGTATCCTTATACCGGCCCAGGTATTCCAGAAAGGTTTCCAGGTCCCGGAGTACCTGCTGCTGATAGTTTTTTAGTTCCATAGTAAAATCAGAAACGAACGATGTCTCCCGGAATCTTTTTAAATGTTATGTTATTTCTGATCATGAAATCTTCGGGAAGAAGACAGCTTCCCGCATAGATCACATAGTGCCTGGCACGTACCCGCACGGAAACAAGACTGTCAAAATCCAGGGGAATGGCCTCTCCGTGTTCATACATAAAATAAATAGCGGTATTTTCTTTGCTCCCCAGGAAATAGGAGGGCTCTTCCGAAGGAGCTTCGTACGGAGTTTTGGTCTCGCTGTACCACAGGTATTCTCTGATCTTTTCAAGTGACACTGCTTCATTGAGACATTCGGAATACGTACCGGAAAACAACGGAAGACCTAAGTCATAATAATGAAAATTTCCTCCCGTTCCCTCCTTCCCTCCATATCCTTTTATCACTCTTTTGATACGCTCGGCCGTAATGGTCTCGGCATAATCTCCCATTTCGATCAGAATGAACTTCCGGTTTCCTTTGTCTTTTTTATTTAGGTTCAGCACCGCATGGCCTGTAGTACCACTACCGGCAAAGGAATCTAACACGATTGCATTTTTATTTCCCTGTAGGGAGATCAGGAATTCGATCAGAGAAGAAGGTTTGGGATAATCAAAGACACAGTTTCCAAAAATTTCTGTTATCTCTTTTCTTGCTCCTTCATTGGTTTCCACTCCCGATTGTTTTTTATCGATCAGAGGTGTATAATATTTTTCTTTCAGAAAATTGGTCGGTGCCTTGGTGGTTTCTGTTTCACGCAGATAACGGATAGAAAATTTGGTTGACTTCACAATAAAAACGGTCCCCTTCCGGATCTCTTCGTCCACTGTTTCCTGGGTCCATTTGAACGCTCCGCTTACCTGTATAGCTTCTCCGGCTCTTCCTTCCCGGACGGTCAGCGTATTGTGAAGCATGACCTTTTCGTATCTCCCCGCCGGATAGAGACCATCTTCGGTTTTAAAGAAAACGGATTCCTTAGGGAATACCAGTTGTATTTCTGCATTTCCGGAATTCAGCAACGGGGCATCTCCTCCTTCACCAGGCTCGGCTTTGTAGCGCACATTGCTCCTTCTTTTCTCATAGCACAAAATATATTCCGTGGTCTTTCTGGATTTGTAAGAAAGACTGGGCGCTGTAGACGTTTTGATCCAGGAAAAATATTCGATGAAATTACCGGGACCAAAGATCTCGTCCATCACGATCTTCAGATTTGACAACTCATGGTCGTCAATGGAAACAAAAATAACTCCGTCATAACTCAACAGTTTCTGCAACAGCATCAACCGGGGATACATCATGCACAACCACTTATCATGACGGGAAAAATCTTCGGCTTCTCTCCCCACTACCTGGCCCAGCCATTTTTTGATCCTGGGATCCGTTACATTATCGTTGTATACCCAACCTTCATTGCCGGTATTATAAGGAGGGTCAATGTATATACAATTGATCTTTCCTTCATACTCCGGAAGAAGTGCTTTCAGGGCCTCCAGATTGTCTCCGTGAATGATCTTATTACCCTGGTCGGGAAGTTTTTTTTTACCGGAAAAAAAATAGCGGTGCTCCAGCAACCTGAAAGGCACTTCGTGATGATGGTTGATCATCTTTTCTTTCCCGATCCAGTGTAATACAGGCATTTAGAACAATCGTTTTTAAACTCAAAAGAACAGTTATTAAACTATATAGACAAATATAGGTCTTTATTGTTTAATTTTGGTCTAAAAACACAAAAAGAACAGCCTTGTGGTTAACTGTTCAGGGGAAATTAAAAGCAATCCGTTGTTATTACCAACGTAAAATCTGTAAGTTTCTGTAAATGTGACTAATGCATTTTGCAGGAGTGGGGTTATTCAAATTTCCGGTTCAAAAAATACGCTACCGGGAGAGCAACTGTACAATCTCTTCATTGTCCTGTATTACGGCATAATCCAACGGCGTTTTCCCCAGTTGGTCACGCTGGTCTTTATCCGCGTGGTGAACGAGCAGTAATTTTACAATCTCCGCATGGCCGAATGTAGCCGCAAAAAATAAGGCGTTGGCCTGATTGTAATTTAAGGCATTCGGATCGGCTCCTTTTTTCAGCAACAGGTCTGCCAGCGTTCTATACCCTTTGAAACAAGCTCCCATCAGCGCTGTATTTCCCGAAGGATCTTTCAGCTCGGTATTGATTCCCTGCTCCAGAAGATAAGTAGTCACATCAGCACTCTGGTTGTATACGGCCAGGATCAGCAGGGAGTGTCCGGCTCTGTTGAGTGTATCAAGATTATTTTTCCCTTCCACATATTTTTTGACAGAAGCAAGATCATTTTTCCTTGCCGCTTCAAAAACATCTGTTTGCTGCGCCTTCACGGAAAACGTAAGCAGCAGGAATATCCATATAACCGTTGTCTTTTTCATACCTTCAGAGTAAAAACGGGCAGACCCGAAGATCAGCCCGTTCGTGAGTACATCAATCTATATTATTTTTGCTTCATCGCATTTTCAACTTCCTCACGGGAAAGCTTTAATGCCGCCGCCACACGCTTCCCGAAATCGCTGTCAGCCATGTAAAAACGGCCGGTCATGATCTTCAGCACTTCCCGGTCCTTTACCTGACCCAGATCTGCTACCAGGTTTTTCACCAGGTTGGTTTTCATCCCTTCGCTCAGCGAACGGTAAAATTCACCTGCCTGCTGAAAATCGTTTGGCTTGCTTATTTTCATCTGTACAATGGAAACATCGCCATAGCGGGCATTGGAATGTTTGAAAGAAACATCCTCCGGCTTATCACTCACTCTCGAAGGCTGATAATTGACCTCACCTGTAGTGCCTCTTCTGCTCAGTGCCCCGTTCTGATTATTGGAATTTACTTTTGCCAGCGGTGCATTTACCGGAAGTTGCTGAAAGTTTGCCCCCACTCTGTAACGCTGAGTATCAAAGTAAGAGAATAGTCTTCCCTGCAAGAGCTTATCTTCCGAAGGTTCTATACCAGGTACCAGGGATGCCGGAGAAAATGCCGACTGCTCGGTAAATTCAAAGAAATTATCCGGCACCTTATTTAAGGTCATAGTTCCCAGCAAAACAGAAGGTGCTTCTTTCTCATTCCAGATCTTTGTTACGTCCAAGGGATGGTAATCCAGTTTATCGAAATCTGACGCTTTCAGGAATTGTACATACAGATCCCACTTCGGAAAATTTCCTTTTTTAATGTTGTCGTACAAATCCACTGTGGCGTGCTGAAAATCGCTCGCTTGTACCTTTGCGGCTTCCTCCATCGTAAAGTTTCGCTCACCCTGTCTGGACTTCCAGGTATATTTCACATACGTCACTTCTCCTTTTGCATTGATCCATTTAAACGAGTGAACTCCTGATCCATTCATTTCCCTGTACGAAGCCGGAATTCCGAAATCGGAATACAGTCTTGTAAGCATATGCGTTGCTTCAGGAATGTGTGAAAAGAAATCGAAAACCCGGTTAGGATCCTGTTTGTTCGTAACCGGAGAGGGTTTAAAAGCATGTACCATATCCGGAAATTTTATGGCATCTCGGATAAAGAATATGGGCAGGTTATTTCCTACAAGATCGTAATTGCCCTCTTCGGTATAAAATTTTGTAGCAAATCCTCTGGGATCTCTTAGTGTTTCCGGCGAACCGCTGCTGTGGACCACCGTAGAAAAACGTACGAAAACAGGTGTTTTCTTTCCGGCCTGGCTAAATAGTTTTGCTTTCGTATGAGCAGAAAAGTCTCCAGCCGAAACAAATTCTCCGTGCGCTCCTGCACCTCTGGCATGTACCACTCTTTCCGGAATACGCTCCCGGTCAAAGGCAGCCAGTTTTTCCACCAGGTGGATATCTTCCAGCAAAACAGGTCCGTCGTTTCCAACCGTCACCGAGTTCTGGTTATCACCGACCGGTGCTCCGTTATTAGTGGTCAGAGTCTTCTGGGCAACGCCTTGCTGAACCAGGGCCCCCAGGAAAATTGCGGTAATGATGTGTTTATTCATTCTGTTAAAAGTTACGTGACGGACAAAAATAGGGAGAGGTATTCAATAGTTTTTATTGAAAATTTGTATATTAACCATAGACAACATCTATAATCATGAATATTCAACAACTGGAGTACATCGTAGCCATCGACCGGTTTAAAAACTTCACCCGCGCAGCCGAATACTGCCATGTAACCCAGGCCACCCTGAGTGCTATGGTCAAAAAACTGGAGGAAGAACTGGAGGTCGTACTTTTCGACCGGAAAGCGACACCTGTAATAACCACCGACATAGGCTCTGTGATCATCAGCGATGCTCAGAAGATCGTGCTCTATAGCAACCTGCTGAAAGAGAAAGCAAAAAAAGTCAACACGACGATCGAAGGCAAGATCAAAATAGGGATCATTCCTACCATCGCCAGCACGCTGCTGCCTAAGATCATAAAACCCCTGCTGACAAAGTATCCCAAACTATCCGTGGAGGTCCTGGAAATCACGACCACCAATCTTATCAAGCAGTTGAAAGAAGGATCCGTCGACGTAGGAATCCTCGCAACACCATTGCACCAGGAAGAAATAGAAGAAGAAATCCTTTATTACGAAATGCTGATGGTATACGGAAATACCGGACGCAACAAAAAATACCTGGTGCCGGAGGAGATCAAAAAACATAAACTCTGGCTGCTGGAAGAAGGACATTGCCTCCGGGAACAATTTGTAAAACTTTGCTCTTTGAAGAAAAAAGAAATTCAACCCAACAATCTTAGCTTTGAAGCAAATTCTTTTGACACCCTGCTGAACATGGTCGATGCTTTCGGAGGCCTGACACTGATCCCCGAACTTTACTATCAATCGCTTTCCTCCGAAAAAAAGAAACAGGTCCTTTTTTTTAAAAGTCCGGTACCGGTACGAGAGGTTAGCCTGGTATACTTCCGGCCCTTCGCAAAACAACGGATCATTCAGGCATTAGGCACACTGATCCGGGAAAAAATCAGTCCGGACCTTCTTTCCAATCAATACAAAAAAAGTGAACTTACCATTGCCAAAACATAAGCCCACTATCCTTATTTTGAAAAAATAATCTGTAAAAATAAAACACCGGATACTTTACAATGATTTTGAAAATTCCTAACATAGCAACTTAATGAATCATTACCTTTAACGAACATAACCATGAGAAATCTTCTTTTACTAATTGCCTTTGTCATGATCTCCACTGCCGGATATTCGCAAAGTGTGCCTTTAAAATCAAATGCTATCGTCATTACCCTATCTGACTCTAATACCGTATCGGAAAAAATATCAAAGGTATTGGAGGGAAAAGATTATACCGTCAATACAGGAAAAAACAATACGCTGATCACCGCTCCTAAAACACTGAAAAACGGGGCCAGGGTATCTTACTCCTTTCAATCCAAAGGAGCCGATGTAATCCTTACCGGAAAAATAGTAGTGGCCGGACAGAGCAACATGATCATTGAATATACCGATAAGAAAGGTACTCCTATCATGAACGGATGGGAAGAAATGGATAAAATAGCAAAAGCCCTTGGAGGAAAGATAAAATACGAGAAACAATAATCCAGACCGGTTTTTCCAAAAATAAAAGGGTGCAAAAAATATTGATTTTGCACCCTTTTCTGTTTCTACCGGAAAATTACGCTCCTCCCGGTCCGGACTGTTTATCCCGGAATGCCACCGAAGTGGTCGCACCACTTTGGGATCTTGCATTAAACCGCTGTTCCTGGATCCGGTCATACTCCTTTACATAATCGGGATGTTCTGTTTTCATCAACCTGTCCCAAACCCTGAAATACAATCCATAATTCCCCTTAAACTTATGATGATGGAGATTGTGGTGAACCGATGTATTGAGAATCTCAAACAAGAATGATTTCCGGAATCCTTTCGGCATAATCTCATACCCCAAATGACCGTACACGTTAATGATAAAACCTGCCACGGTAAACAGCACAATAGCCAGCGGGTGTACCGGGATGATCAGAACGATCACAAACAGTACCGCTCCTTCCACAATTGCTTCCAGGAAGTGAAAAGAATAGGAGGTCCAGGGCGAAGGATTAACGGACTGATGATGCACCAGGTGCGTGTGCCGGTACAGTTTCGGATGATGGAGCAAACGGTGCATCCAGTAGAAATAGGTATCGTGGATCACCAGGCTCAGCAGAACACTTACCCCCAGGTACCAGCCTGGAAACTGATCTAACTGGTCATAGACAAGCGTATATTGTTTAAATGGGGTGTATAATACGATCGCTGCCATCACTGTCAGGACCAGTATTGTCTGAAGCGAATGAGCAATCTCCCTGATAAAATCCTTTCTGGCTGCTATCCGCTGTTGTATTTTCAATTTCTTCAGCGGACCGGGAAACAAAATGTAAAAGATCAGAAAAGGAATACCTGCGAGCAGGAAATACCTTAAGACCGACGTACCGAAGATCTGGGTAATAACTTCTATGACTTGTTCCATAATTTTTGAATGAATGTTTACTGTACAAAAATAAGGGAGCAGCTTTCCAAAGTACGTTAACAAAAGATAATAAAGATAAGGGATACAAGATTCCGGAAGCAAGATAAAATCATGATCCTCTCACCAGGAAAATGAATACAACCATCAAGGAATGCAGAAATAAAGGGTTCATTTGTCCGGCACCGGGTATCTTACTTCTGTTTCAGCCGGAGACGCTTACGGATCCGGCTGAGCGAGACCGGTGTGATCCCGAGCATGGAGGCAAGGTATTTGTCCGGCACCCGGTTTACAATGTTGAATCTTTCTTCCAAAAGACGCTGATAACGTTCTTCCGGAGAAAACAGGACAAACAACTCCACCTGTGCCAAAGATTCTGCCAGCATTTTCATCAGAAAAAAAATACGAAGAGGCTCAAAAGCCGGTTTTTCCCTCATGATCTTTTCCAGCTCATCATAATCGATCTCCAACAAGTTTGTTTCCTCCAGCGCTCTGTAAATGAATCTTGAAGGCTGCTCCAGAATGATCGTATCGTGCGAAGCAATGAACTGCTCCTCCCACCGGATGAACAGCGTAGCTTCTTCTCCATTCTCCTTAACCGCATAGGTACGAATAACGCCTTTCTCAATATAGGCAAGCTTACGGCTCCGGTCATTCGCAGCAATATACACTTCGTTTGCCTTCAGCTTTCTGGGTACTGCCATCTGAAAAAGAGAAAGTGCCTCTCCGGGAGAAATTCCTTTTATAAGACGGGTAATTTGTTCGATTGTTTTCAGATCCATTTTCTCAGGAGAGTTTAAAAAAGTATCTCCTTTCGAATATAATCATATCTATCCCCCGAACCAATTCCTATCCAGTACTTTACGGTTGCCGAAACAGCATTTCTTTTGCCGGAGCGGAAACAAACCGGAGGATCTCCAACGCTACCTTTCCGGGCTGATCTTCCTGAATATAGGTTCGTGAATTTTCGATCTCAACCATTTCCACGACCGGAAAGATCCCGGCCAACCTTTTTCCCAGTTCCAGAGGAAACAATTTAAGATCCTTATTTCCCCAGAGGATCAGCACCGGCCGGGGAAACACTTTGAGCTTCCCCGCAGCTTCCAGGGTATAACGGGGATCCCAGCCCGAGGCCACACCGGCAAAATCATCCCGGATGTTCTTATCCTTTACAAAATGATAAACATAAAGATCGTAGAACTCCTCTTTTGTCACCTCAAAAGACAATAAACCCAACATACTATCGCTTTTTAAAAACCGTTTCAGTCCGAGGGCTTTGCCCATCAACGCATTAAAGCCAGGGATACGCACGGCTGTCTTGAGATAAGAAAATTTTGCCGGGGGAAAGACATCCAGTCCTTCGCAATTGGACAACACCAATTTCTCTACTCTCTCCGGATACAAAGAAGCAAATACCTGAGCATAGGCTCCGCCTGTATCGTTTGCGATAAGCACTGCTTTTTCGATTCCAAGAGAGGTCATAAACGCACCGATCAGCCCGGCGATTCCGAGTGGTGACAGATCGGCATCTTTTCCGGCAGGAATACGATGACCTCCTAACGGCAGGCTGGGAGCTATACACCGGTATCCGGGAGCCAGCAGAGGAAGGATTTTCCGCCAGGTATTTCTGTTGGAGAGAGCCCCATGAAGGAATAAAAGAGGTTTTCCCTGCCCTTCCTCAAAATACTCTATGCCATTGCCGACAGGAGCGGTGAAAGAAGTAAAAGAATAAAGAAGATGATCAAAAGAGTCGTGCATTGTTGAAATATGATTGTTTCTGCACGCAAGATCTTATATCCTGATTATTTTTCTGCGGACAAATGTCCTGAAATGAGTTCTTTTCTCAGGCGGCTCAGATGCCGGGTCGTCATGCCCAGGTACGAGGAAATATACGTCAAAGGGGATTTCCGGATGATCAGAGGATGTTCTTCCAGGAGCCGGAGGTATTTTTCCCGGGCTGTTTCTTTGGTACGGGCAGAAGCCTGTTCTTCCATTTTCAGGTATTCCTTTTCTGAAAACAGTCTTCCTATTTTTTCCCATACTTTGCTGTTCGAATACAATTGCTGCAGATCATCGTATTCTATGACCAGTAATTCGGAATCCTCCAACGCATGAATAGAAAGAGCGGAAGGTTGTTGGAGTATAAAACTTTTGAACGATGTTTCCAGATGATTGTCTGTGCAAAAACAGTAGGTTATTTCCTCCCCCTTTTCGTCAAGATAAAACGTTCTCAGGATTCCCTTGTTTACATACGCCAGATGCTGACAGACTTTTCCTTCCCGGATAAAAAAATCTCCTTTTTTAAGGACTGTTTCTTTGAAGAACGGTTTTGCAGCTTCAAACTCTTCGTCTGAAATTTCGGTGAGCTTCCGGATCAGGTCTTTGAAATTTTCTCCTGCATTCATGATCATTCTTTAAATATACATATTGTTAATAGAATTCCTATAACGAGTAATACACCAGAAATTACCTCAAAAACAGAAACCAGATACCCGATTCAAGATGCTGAATAAATTTTTCATAGGAAAAATAATGAATAGGAAACACTACCTCATGTAAGTAACCCTGATCTTGAATCAGGGACCCTGATTTTTGAGAGGTATTCTATTTCTTTTCAATCCCAAACACTTTGAATCTCCGGGACCAATTGTTAACTTAACAGAGTTCGTATTACTAGTTATTGTTCGTTTCCAAATAAGAAAACAAAATGGATTTCATTGATTATTATAAAGTGCTTGAACTGGACAAAACCGCTTCCGAAGCCGATATCAAAAAGGCATACCGGAAGTTGGCCAGAAAATATCATCCTGACATCAACCCTAACGATGAAACGGCCAAGAAGAAGTTTCAGATGGTGAATGAAGCAAATGAAGTATTAAGTGACCCTGAAAAAAGAAAAAAATACGATAAATACGGAAAAGACTGGAAACATGCGGACCAGTTCGAGCAATATGGCCAGAAGAAAAATCCTTTCGGTGGATCCACGCATCAACAAACGTATAACGGAGATTTTTCGGGAGACGATTTTTCCGATTTCTTCAGTTCTATGTTCGGCCAGTCGGGGCGGAGAAAAAACACCCAGGTCAAATACCGCGGAGAGGATTTAAATGCCGAACTGAAACTGGATCTGAAAGAGGTATATACCACCCAGAAGCAAACTATTACCCTAAACGGCAAAGCGATCCGTCTTACCATTCCGGCCGGAGTGGAAAACGGACAAACCATAAAAATTACCGGACACGGAAGCCCGGGAATAAACGGAGGCCCGAACGGAGATCTCTACCTCACTTTTGTGATCAATAATACGACCAAATTCCGCCGCGACGGAAACAACCTTCACACAACCGTAGATCTGAATCTCTACAAAGCGATCCTGGGAGGAGAAATCATGGTAGATACTTTTGACGGAAAAGTGAAATTAAAGATCGCTCCGGAAACACAAAATGATACCAAAGTAAAATTAAAGGGGAAAGGTTTTCCTGTCTACAAAAAGGAAGGGGAATTCGGAGATCTGTACATTACTTACCAGCTTAAAATCCCCACGAATCTAAGTGCCAGAGAAAAAGAATTATTTTCAGAACTGTCAAAATTAGAAAAGAATGGAAACTGAAAATCTTATTACACTCGAACAATTCTGCTCGGTTTACGAAGTAAACGATTCTTTTGTCTTATCCCTTCAGGAGTTTGGACTGATCGAAGTAATCACCGTTGAAAAAAAACAATACCTGAATGCCCTACACCTGAAGAAGATCGAATCCATCATGCGGCTGCATTATGACCTTAACATCAATATGGAAGGCATTGATACGATCACTATACTGCTCGGCAAGATACAGGCTCTGCAACAAGAGCTGAAAGAAACCAGAAACCGTCTTCTTTTTTATGAAGACCCTCAAAATCCTGAATAGCGGTATCTCCTGAATCAGGCAGAGCAAAAGATTTTTTTCCTTATAAAAACCCTTCGTATTGGATACTCCTCCAAGCATTATTTTGGCACCTGAATTGTAGTACCCCAGACTCAAAAAGTAGCTTCTTGTCTGGATACTACAGGAAATACATACCAAAATCTTCTTTTTTCCGTTATTAAAAATATGAAAGTCCAATCTCCTCCTGATAAACTAAAGCTTGGCCTGGGATGCTCCCTGCTGATCCTGGTACTCCTGTTAAGTGCCAGCGAGGATCGTTTTCTGAAAGTATTGAATCGTCAGAGCAAACCGGAAGTAGTGCATAAACTAGAACTTTTCCGAAAAAATGGGATTGAACGAACCGTTCCTCAAGACGATTACAATCCGGAAAAAGCGGTAGAAACCGCCGTTTCTTTTCTGGGAGCTCCTTCCTGTATGGGAGGTTCTTCGCATAAAGGGATCGACTGTTCGGGACTGGTGATGATGGCGCACCGGGCCTGCAATATAGAATTGCCACATTCGGCAGAAGAACAAGCCCGGTACGGAAAAATCGTTCCTTTACCTGAAAAATTACAAAAAGGAGACCTTGTATTTTTCTACGATTCCTATACAACACCTAAATTCATTACCCATTCCGGAATTTATCTCGGCGAAAATGAATTTATTCATACTTCTTCCGCAAAAGGTGTGGTGATCTCCCGGATTGACGATCCATACTATTGGGGAGAACGGTTCTTATTCGGAACCCGCCTTCAATAAGCAAAATCCCGGGGCAGATCGTTTCCTATCTCCGGATTATTTTTTATTTTAGATTTTTCCAGAAAAAATTATTCATTTATAACCCTTGTTAAATTAAAATGAAGCGATCTATTTCAACATTTATACTCCTGCTGAGCCTGAGTTTTATCACCATCGCAGCAGCTCCTGAAACGATTAAGATCTTCCTGAACGGCATAGAAGTAACTGAAAAAATAAGTCTTACCTCCACAGGAAAATTGGAGATACGCCTCCCGGAAGGCTGGCGATACATCAGCGGAAAAGTAAAGATCCTGCACAGCGACGAGGTGAAAAAATCACAACAGATAGTAGGCGAAAACGGCCTGAAAGAATTTGACCTTCTTCAGTTCATAAAACAGAATGCCGCTTCGGGCGATTATATTTCCTTTGAACTGTCTGTACGAACAAGAGAAAGCAGTACACTTTCCACAATGAAATTTACTATTGAATAACCGGGCTAAAGAACGGCCTAGCATGTTTGTCAGGAGCGTCCGGAAAAGCATCCGCAAGCTCCTGACGCTCACGACCTGGCTGTAAGCAACATAGAACTGCTCTTCCGTTGATTAATTTTTCACTATTTTCCGGATCTGCTGTTCTTTTCCGGTCTTTACTTTAAGAAAATAGATTCCGGCACTAAGCGAATGTAAGTTCAGGCTCAGGGCTTGTTGAAAACGGATCTCTTCCAGAACGAGCTTCCCCTGAACATCAAAGAGGCTTACCGTAATTTCCCCGTCGTAATCGGTTTTAACAAAAAGAGTTTCTCCGGCAGGATTGGGATACACAAAAACAGAAAAATCTTTCTCATACCCCACGGAGCGAAGAGGGAAAAACTGAACGGTCCCATCCAGGTCTACCTGTCTGAGCCGGTAATAATAAACACCGCGGTCCTCCAGAAAATTAACATACTGATAACCGAACGAACCCGTACTCGGTATTCGGGCAAGGGTCTCAAACGCCAGGGCATCCCGGCTTCGTTCGATATAATAAGCGGCACTGTTTTCCTCTTTGAGCACATACCAGCGAATATGCACTTCGTTTGTATTTTTCAGCTCCACCGTATAGTCTATGACGTCTACCGGAAGGGGAATACACAGGTCCAGAATAAATTCTCTCCGGATCGTATTATTTTCTTTTATCAATGTATTGGCTCCCATGTCAAGGGTAGCTCCCAGATCATTCCATACCGCAACAGCGTTATCATTCCTTGTATATAACGCAAACGAGGATTCACAGGAATGTTCATCCAGGGGAGTATAATCATAGACCGCTCTGTAATCAACGGCAACAGCCTTGGTACTTTCATTGACGATGAACGTACCGAAATACGTCTCCATCCCGGAAGGATTGGTCAGCCCCCCGGTTTGACTCGGAACAGAATTGACCCTGTAAATATGGATCCCGTCAGGAGTTCCGGTGATATTATCTACCGTCAGCGACCGGGCATCCACGGGGGCTGCAGGAGATGGAGAAACAGAGTTCAAGGTGTACGTTAATCCCGTCCAGGAAGCTGGTTGCGGTTGATATACATTGATGCTTGCATTTCCGATCGGTGCTCCTGAAAAATACCGGTCCGTATTCTGAAGCACTGGAAAATTTTCCATTGTCCCGTCCATTCCGTTCCCGGAATGATCCATTACTGTTGTGCCACTAAGTTCGTCCAGAGGATAATACGCTACCAATCCAGCCTGTGGAACAGAAAGAGTATGGCACATATTATCACGAATCTGTGCTTCTGTTCTTGTAGTATACCACACTCTCACTTCATCTATCATTCCTTGAAAATGTCCCCTGGAATTACCTGCCAGCCAATAAGCCCCGATCAGAGGGTCTACATTGGTAGTGGCGATGATAATATTTCCCAGGTTCGTCGAACTGTTCAAAACGCCGTTTATATAGATCCTGGCAATGCCTGTACTATAAGAATAAGTCCCGGCCACGTGCGTCCATGTATTCAAAGGAACCGGAGAGGCAGATAAGGCATGATAACCCGTGGATGAGTTATTGAAAACATCAAATCGTATAAGTCCATTCGTCATATGAAACATAGAATACTCTCTGTTCCCTACCGTTTCATGTTTCGAGAAAACCACTCCTCCTCCATTCACCGGCAACCCGGTAGGATAGATCCAGGCCTCCACGGAGAGATTATTATCCGGATGCAACGGAAAGCCTGCTGAAGGAATGTTAACCCTATAGGTAGCATTATTGGAAAACATCAGTGTACGCCCTGATCCGGGACCCGTTTGCGCAAAGCAAAAACATGCACATAGGGATATCCCTAATAAGATAACTATTCTTTTCATAGCCGATAAAAAAATGTGGTTGTTTTGAATTACAAAGATAGGCATCCGGATTGATATTTTCAAAAACAAAGGATTGGGCAGACGGCCTTTAGAATCGGTTATTTCATGTGAAAACCGTTTACTATTTGAATCCGAAAAGATTAAGGACCGGGCGTAGTAGTAAGCTTTCCGGAAGTTTAAGAGGGTACAATTCTTCTGACAGAGGGCCTAATGAGGAAAAATAATGATTCATATGATCTTAAAAATACGTTCCTGAGCGTACAGGAGGTATGTTCTTTTTCTGTATATATGCACTTTCACTGAACGAATATACTTTTTGTGTTTTTTATTTAAGAACGATTTTAACCTATAACTCTATTTTTAAAACCTATGAAAATGAAACCTTTTATTCTGCTTCTGGCTATCCTTGCAGGAGCCTGTGGCAAACCGAGTATCACGAGTCTGGATCCTAATTCGGGCCCGCCGCATTCTATTGTAAAAATAAACGGAAATTCCCTTGGCTCTACGATTCTATGGAACGCAGACCAGCCACAACCGCTCACGCTTCCGGGGGCGCTCTTTGGCGGAGGATACTTCTCTGTTCCAAACGTACCAGGCGGTGTCTACCAGGTAGGATTAAAAAGAGGCAGCGAAAGTTCAGGCCTTGTTCCCTTTACAGTAACTCCCGCGGGAAATTTCCCGAATCCTTCCATTACTCATTTATCTACGATGTTTACAGAAACGGCTGGGGCCGACAGTGTACGATTTATCCTTTTCGTACAGGGACCTAACCTGGATATAGGAGCAAAAATAAAAATAAACAATGTAGACCATTCTTCGTCTCTCTGGAGGGTACTGATGTACAACTCCGCAGGTCACCAACCCTCCACACTGAAATATCCGATACAGCATTATGCGATGATCTTCACCAGCTATAAGGCAAAAATAGGCGATAATCTGACGGTATCGGTCACCAACAATGACCTGAGAGTTTCCAATAACCTTCCTTTCAGAGTTCCTGCGGTAGCACAATGGGACAGTGACGGAGACGGTCTGCTGGACACCTGGGAAGAAAACGGGTACGATGCCGACAACAACGGCAGTATTGATTGTGATCTTCCCAAGCTGGGCGCGAATAAATATATATACGACCTTTTCGTAGAAGTGGACTTCATGGATGGGAAAAACGGAACCCCAGATAAAATTCCGCACACTGATTCATGGGCTATTGTAGAAGATGCTTTCCGGAATTCTCCATTCATCAACCTTATGCTGGGGATCCAGGGCGTACAGATCCACATAGATCGTGGGAACAATACTTTCCAGGACCTTCAGGGAAATTCTTTTGCGATTCCTGCTTCCGAACAAAGAGGCGGACAGATACTTCCTTTTTCCGATTATATAAGAATGGACAATGCTGCTGCAGTAGGGATGCAAGAAGGTGAAACGGTCGTTAATTTCTACACGTTGAAAGGCAATTCCTTTGTCCCAGCCAGAAGACCTATCTTCCATTATTGCATTTTCGCCAATGCACATGGGCATACTCCAGGCTCTTCCGGACGAGGAGAAATTTTTGGAAATGATTTTTTCGTTACCTTAACAAACAATTCTCTTGCTTCTCCCACAAGGTCTGCCGGTACCTTCATGCATGAGCTGGGACACAATTTAAATCTCCGACATGGAGGCGATGAAGATAATTCCAGAAAACCCAACCATAGAAGTATTATGTCTTATTATACTTTCGGGGGACAACCCTATCAGTTCAATGGAGTAGATACCAACTGTGACCGCACTCCGGATGGAGTCTTTGATTATTCCCACGGTCTTTTTATCGACCTGAACGAAACAGCGCTTATAGAGACCATTGGGATTTGCGACGGAGAGGGAATAGACTGGAACGGAGACGGTAACATTCAAAATAATTCCGTCTCTGTGAATCTGGATGGCACAAATGCCACCCTCTTAACAGACCATAATAACTGGGGAGCCATCCGGTTTGATTTTACTAAAAGTGCTGAATCTAATGACTAACTATCCTACTAAAATAATCTATATGAAAAATATATCTTTAATTATCCTTATTCTGTTGGTCGCTTTTTCCTGTACACAAAACCAGGAAAACAACCAAAGCAGCGAGATCTCCGGCCCGGAAAATGAAGCGCTGAAAAAAATCGCTCCGAAAAATGTCGTGGAAAACATGTCCATCCTAAAAGCTCCCAAAAAAGAGGAGCGGGTAAAAACCGAAGCCGAGCCTGTTTCTCCCCGCAACAGGGTACAGGTAGTCATAAACCAGCAGGTGGCCGAAAACCATGTGGAGTTTGAATCGAATGTAAAATCTTTTTCCAACAACAAACTATTGTTTGCCAATGGAGCAGAAGTTTCTTTCTGGCTGCCGGAAACACACAAGGTGAATTTCACCCCCAAAGAATCTCTGAAAGTAGCATTCGATGAGTTATTTATTTCCGGAGCCATTTTTAATTCCATTCAAATAACCGACTCTAAAAAAAGACCGGTCTTGAATATTATTTCCTCCGGGGGAGAATCTCCTGTGCTGTCCAATCCTGTAGAAGGTATTAGCCTACAGCAAACAACCAAAGAAAAACAACTTGCTGATAATGCTTCCGAAACGGTTGGAGAAACCGAAGTACTTCTAAACAGAAAAACGCCACTCGTTAAAAACAGACCAACGGAACTCAGTATAAACGGAACAACGTATATCATTTCTGTGAACCAAAGCCTGCACACAGTACCGAAAGGACCCGATAGTTTTGACGGACCAGCTTATCTGCTGGAGTATACGATCACGCAGAAATAAAAACAGGTAATTTAACGGTAAAGACAGAACGGAGAGAAGGCTTATCCTTCTCTCCGTTCTGTCTTTTCTATCAGGAACCTTTCTTGAAACAACCATTCAGGAGGATCTTTCCTTGATGAGATCTAATAATTCAAGCCATCTGTTGATCAGGAGTGGCATTGATTTCAGTTCTTCGGCACTATACTTCCTTCTGCCCGTCACGGCAATAGAATACCGGGTTTCTATATGCCGGAGAAGAGAGGTCATACGGAATGTTTTTCCTCTGTAAAGCTCATAAACATCAAAGCCTAATGCTTTTCTCAACAGATTCCAGGTTTCTTCTCTAGTTTTATACAGCACTCCGAGATCCATTTTATAAACGGCCACCGGCTTCTTATCGAAATATGTTTCTGCCGAAAGTACCTCACCGGAATAACCCGGAAAAAAACAACGGATTTCTGCACCACAAGAACAAGGTTCTACTCCGGCAATTGAGGTCCGGTCACTTTGTTCCAATTCATAAAAGCCAGGCAACTGAGTGTTGCAATGACAGCAGTACAAAGGGTATACCGCATGAAGAATGACTATCTGATTTCCTTTTTCAGGGACTAATAGTTGTACATCTTCCTCTGCTTCGTCTAAAACAGGATGGATCATTTTCAATTGAATTAATAGGTTCTCTTCAACAACTTTACTTTTCCGGAGAACTTTGTTTAGTTGTACTTTAACTCAACTTTCACTTATCTACAAGAGCCAGCCACTCCAGGATAGTATCTTTTAATTGTTGTTCTTTACGTTTTATGTCCTCTAAATCCTCAAAGTATATCATCCTTCTGCCATCTGTATAATTTCCTTCCAGGATTTTCGTGTTCTTTTTTATGTTCATACCAGTGGGCAGGACACACATTATTTTCTCCTTCCGGAGATTCATCACCAGTATATCCCGTTTATATTCTTTAGGATCAAATTCCTTCATCTCTCCAGTATAATAAAAAGCCGGTGAATTCCATTTGATCTGTTCTGCTATCTCCGGGTCAATGGACAACAAGAACTTTCGTAAATACTCTACTGCCGGCTGAATCGCAGGTGGCAGCTTTTGAATGTATTGTGCTACCTGCTCACCATCGGAAAGTTTTGTCTTTGCCATTCCTCTTGTTTGTTAAGATTTCAGCTGCCCCATTTTACTCAAAACCTCCGCTAACTGATCCGGTTTATTCGTACCAATAAGTAACTTCTTTCCACTGGTAAATTCCAGTTGAAGACCATTGTCGCCGGAAACATTATAGGCCATTCCTTTCCCGGAAAATCCTGTTCTCAACCCCCAGCCACCATATTCCGACAGAGCAGAATACTGACGGATATATGATTTTGTAAGCTCCTCCCAGGTATAATGTTTGAAAGAAAAATGAAAAGGAGTAAAACGGACATATATACCGTCTTCCCTGATCTTTGTATCCAACCGGGAGCTGAGGAAGAAGCCGGTAAGAAGAAGTGTAAATCCGGTTACCACCAATAATACCGTATTGTCCATGGATTGATTGCCAAACTGCTGCCCTCCTGCCACCTGTTTTAAAACACCGAAAATAAACAGACCGTTTATCCCCAGCAATAAAATCCAAAGCCACCATTGCTTGAATCGTTGTCTTTCTTCAAATAATATACTCTTATTCATATATCCGTAATTTTGATTTGTTTTTATGTCTGCATTAAATACTGCCTATAAAAAATACGATTTTTTTATCAGAAAAACCAGTAACCGATTTTATCCCGTTCAGAAAAATAGTACTTTCTTTTGTGTGTCACTAACACCTCCATAAAAAACAAAAGCCCCGGTAATCCGAAGCTTTTGTAAAAAGGAAGATCTTATTGATTTGTTTTCTCCACACTCCCTTCCCCAGAAGAACGGATCAAAGTTCTTCTCTTCCAGTATATCCTCGTTTAGGCTGACTGTCACGGGTATTTTTCTGAACAGCGATCGCTGCAAAAAGACTTAGTACAAAAGACATACTGTAGAACCCTTTTTCGCTTAGTGTTAGCGTATTGGCATTCCAGAGCCCGACGGTCAGAAGTGTCACCGAAAGCAAGGCTGAAAACCAGCTCAGCCCGTAGTAAATATTCGTTACGGGAATCCCTTCCAGCTGATCCCGGACACTTTTCTGAAGAGAAACTGCGGAGAACAAGCCGTACATTAACACGGTAAAATAATATCCTTTTTCATTAAGCTGCATTTCGGCATTCCACAAGCCGATGATAAAAGCGCTTATTCCAGTGATAAGGGTTCCCCAGGAAGCGGCGATGAATGCATTGGATGGTTTTTGGTTCATGTTCATTCTATGTTTGTTGATGGACCAAAAGTACCAGAGTCCCGCAACTTCTGTTTTGACATTTGTCAAAATCGTACGTCTATGCCTGGGACCGTATTCTGCTAAGTGTTTCCTGGCTGATTCCCAGGTAGGAAGCAAGATGTCCGAGTGAAACACGGTTCAAAAGATGTGCCGAGGTGGTCAGGATATGCTCATAACGTTCCCGGGCAGTGGTAAACTGCAACCGGATCAGCCGCTCTTCCAGACGGATATACGATCGCTCGTAAATAATTCTGACCATCCGTTCTATATCGTGGTGTTTGTCAAACAGATTTTGAAGCTCTTCATATGAGATGGACCAGAGAACGGTATCCTCCAGCAACTGGATATTCTCTATCCCTGGTTTACGGGAAATGAAACTGTAAAAAGATGTTACAAAATCATTTTCAAAACCAAACCAATAGGTTACTTCTTTTCCGTCA
>CAYTGJ010000001.1:0-25602 GCA_964437245.1 uncultured Chitinophagaceae bacterium | reverse complement strand
TTTGCATACGACTTTCCGTCAAGATTATAAAAACCCCGGAGACATCCTTGTTCTATAAAGTAAAGCTGATGGCATACGGCGGCTTCTTTTACCAAAAGTGTATTTTTAGGAACGATCACTTTCTTCAGCACAGAAGCGAGGTCTTCCTGTGCGGCATCGCTGATGGGGTGGTATAAACGGATACAGTCAAAGAGGGCTTTCATTATTTATCGGTTCTCTGTCGGATCTCCAAATTACGAATTAAACCTATCATTAGAAACTGCTCGGGTTACAGATAAAGAACGTTGTCCGGAAGAGGGCCTCTCTCCCCAATGCTGTCTTTTTTTAAAACAGCTCTTCACACAATTCTTTGTTGACAGCCGCCCCGGCCAGAGTTCCCGCCGCAACCGCACTGGAAACCGAACGCATCCAGGTCGAATTATCGCCACAGGCAAAAACACCGTCTACAGTAGTCTTCTGAAAAAAATCTATACTGATATGGCCTTGTTCGGTAAATCCACAACCTAAAGAAGCCGGGATATCAGAATGCTGCTCAAACGGAATACCTGCATATAGCGCATCGATTTTCATCCTTTCTCCGTTTCTGAACAGTACATTTTTTATCTGACCATTTTCATGTTCTATTTCATCTACTTCCCAATCCACGATCCGGATATTGTGCTGGCTCAAACGGGAAGTTTGCTCCTGTGTAAAACCGGCTTTCCCGTTGCTCAAAATGGTCAGCTTCGTAGTCAGATTCCGCACCAGGGGAGCGAGATGGAACGCTTTTTCAGGATCTGCCATGATTCCTGTTTCCCGGCCACGATATTCATATCCGTGACAGTACGGACAATGGATGACCGATATTCCCCAGCATTCGGAAAACCCTTTGATCAAAGGCATCTGGTCTTTGATCCCCGTCGCAAAAATCAGTTTTTTTCCATAAAATGTTTTTCCTGTCTGTGTGATGACTTCAAATCCCTCCTGGGTCTTCTTTCCTTTTATGGCAAGGTCTTCGCAGAACTGTACCGTTTCATATTGCGCTACTTGCTGCTTTGCAATCGTGGAAATTTCTTTTGGGGTTTTTCCGTCCTGGGTTAAAAAATTATGAGAGTGTGGTGTTTGTCTGTTGCATGGGCTGCCACTATCAATAACCAACGTCTGTCTTAAAGATCTTCCGAGTGCCATGGCAGCCGAAAGTCCGGCATAACTTCCTCCTATAATGATTACGTCAAAAAGTTTGCGATCTGTCATCTTTTTGTTGTTTAGAAACAATACATTTTCTTTCCGATCCTTTATCTGTAAAGATAGTTTTTATAACACAATATTGCAACATAGTTGCATAAAATAAATGGGTGGCCAGATAACCTTACCGAAAACGAAGTTATTAATTGTAGTAAAAATAAGAGATGTTATTACTTACTGGAAAAACAAACTAATCCTTTTGTTTTTTAGATTTTTTATTTTTCCGGCCAAACCAGATTAAAAACCCGGTGACAGGGAGAGAGGCAGCAACCAGACTTGCTAAAAAAGCAATTACCTTCCCCGGAAATCCTATAATACTTCCGGTATGAATATCATAGTTGAGCGCTCTTAATTTTTCACCGTTGTTCTTATCTGAAAAAGCCGTTTCCTGCAAAAGGGTTCCTGTATGCTGATCATATCTAACAAGGTCCGAACGGAAACTGCTTTTATAATCAACGGTTACGTTAATGGTGTTTTCTTTTTTCTGAGGAAATCCCAGATAATAATACGTTGCATCCGGAAACTTTTTCCTGCTGATCCCGACAATGCTGTCGAGATAGATTTTTTCTGAAAATATAGTGGTATCTGAGAGAACCACAGCAGGCTTCTCATATGTTTTACCTCCGTTAGCAACCCATTGGACGCTGACATCAAACCATTTAAATGCCCATACCATTCCAGTCAAGGAGATCACCAACAAGATCAACAGAAGATACAAACCCGGAATATTATGCAGATCATAGTTTTTTCTCTTCCAGTTGGTCGTTTCTTTCCAGCGAAACCAGGTCCTTCTTTTGAATTCTTTCTTTTTTGCCGGCCACCAAAGTATACAACCCGTTATTAATAAGAGAATAAAAAGGAATACACTCCACCCCACGATCAACCCGCCAATCCTATGACCGAGTAAGAGGTTTATGTGCATGTTTACTACTACGTTAAAGAATTCCCACTTGGTGTTTTCTATATACACTGTTTCTCCGCTATACGGGTTCATGTATATCTTATAATAATAGACATTGTAGCGATGGTATAAAAAAGCATCCTTATCAAACTTTCTGGCACGAAAGCAAATGGTGGCATCCTGACGGTTTGGTATTTCAACACTTTGAATGAGATAGTCTTTCCCTACTGCTTCCTGTGCGGAATCTCTCAATACCGTAAGTGGTATATAAGACCGGTCTTCCGGAACCTTGATCAATAAACGTTCTTTATAAACAAATGGTTTTATCTCGTCTATAAAAGCATACAAACATCCGGTAACCCCGATCACCAACACGACCAAGCCTGTCAGCAATCCTAACCATAAATGAATTTTTCCTACAAGTTTACCGGGTGTCACGATTCACAATTTTTTCTTTCAATCATTAAAACAAACATGGTTACCGGCATTATATGATCGGTAACCATGTCAGAACTTTATGACTCTATTAATCTAATACGTGCGCTACTAGCGTAGTTTAGCAATATAGATACCACTACCTCCCAATGCTTCGGAAGCGATTTCAAAATTTGAAGGACCTGTTTGTCTCAGGAAATAATATTTCCCTGCCGCATCACCGCTGCCGCCAAAGTTCCCATAATATTCATGACCGTTCATTCTCCCGATCGGGTACACCACCCCATACTTACTAAGGGCCGTGAATTCTTCAAACGCAAGTGTATTGAGATCCAGCAGAGCCATTTTCGTTGGAATGGAACTCCACTGCGCAGGATCTGTCGGAGGTGCCCATGGAGATTCGGTATACTGCACCACCGCTTTAGAACCGTATACATAGATCACCGTATGGATACAATGCGCATCCAGCGCCTCTTCCAGGTTCAGGAAGAAATCCGGATCGAATGTGCCGTTGGCTCTCATTTTCAGCATTCCTCCAGTAGTAGGATATCCTGTAACGGTAGCGTAATCTTCTGCACGAACAATATTTTTGGAAGGACGATAATAGTAGTCTCCGTTGCTTACGTCTTTGGCAAACGTATAATACCCCATTGACATCCGTGTATCATTGTTATAAGTCACGGTTTTAGTGGAAGGATCAAACACTGCTACCTGAGCATATTGCGGGAACTTATCAAAATCACCAGGATTAGCATCTACCGGCAGCAGAATTTTACCATCTCCTGTGATATAATTATAATACGTTGCCGTATTAATGTCCGAATCGTCACTTCCCGGAAGTGCCGTTACACTGATGGTTTCGACGATCTCCATCGTAGAAGGATTAAATTCGATCACTTTTCCTTCTCCCAATACAAAGAAGTATGCCTGCGTTTCAGAAAGAAATGCAGGAGGACCGAAGAACCCGCTTAATCCGGTACTGGCAAAGCTCAGTATATCGGTCGCTCTTATCTCCAGGGTCGACGAAACAGTATACTTCGTAAGCGTAGAAGAACTTCCGTTCCACACATAAGGATGTTCTCCATAAGAATACACCGTTACATTCGAACCCAGCTCTACCATGTTTTTATAGTCCAGTACACTTGGTATCGACGAATAAGCTCCCATGTAATATACCCTTCCTCCGGGAGTATTGACACGTGTGACTGCGATTTCGGCAGTAGTGCTTTCTTCTTTTTCTTCTTCTTTATTTTTCTTTTTACATCCTGTAAAAAGCAGTAAGGCCATTACCGGCACCAGCCAGTATTTTCGTAAGGAGTGTTGGTTTTTCATTTTTGTGGTCATTTATTTTATAATCATTTAGTTGTATACAAGAATTAATATTGAATGGTTAATTTCAGATAAAATGCTCTTCCGGGTTTCTGCACGCCATAAAAATCATATACCCTGACATTGAACATATTTTGCATTTCTGCTGTAATGGCACCATCAAAACGTCCCGCAGGAAATTTGTAAGTAAGACCAGTCGTATGAATCTGCTGTTTGGGGATAACCTGTTTGTAGGCCTTTATACCGGCACTTTCCCAGCTCCTGTAAAATGCATGGACATACCGCATGGACCAGAAAAAGGTCAGCCGGGTATTTTTTTGAAGAACATTTCTAAAGGAATAGGAAGCCGATCCATTGGCGAAAAAATAAGGTGTGTTCGGGATCCTGTCTCCATAAAAGCGCTCAAAAAACCCTTCTCTTGAACTATTATAAAATTCCTGATAGGTACTGTTAAGGGCAATACTCATACGGTCTTTGGAAGAAGTCCATTTTGTAGAGACTTCCATTCCCGTTGATGTTGCTTCAAATACATTTTTATAAACATTATCACGGTCTGTACCTGGAATCAAAATGATCAGGTTGTCAATTTTTCGTAAAAAAACATTGGTTTGTACACTCCAGTTAGAACGTGTTCCGGATTTGTTTCGCCACAATAATTCTATGTTGGCATTATGGCTTCTTTCCGGTTCCAGGTCCAGACTGCTCAGAATGAATTGTCCGTCCCCGAAAAGTTCGTCCGGTCTGGGCAACCGGGTGGCATACTCGTACGATCCTTTTAAACTAATCTTTTCAGTAAGCCGGTAACGCAACGCATTGCCAGCCCCGTAATAATCATTATTGGTATTGATCACCGAAGCAACGCCTCCGTTTACTCCCGGTCTTTCTGTAGACAGTTGTTGTATGTACTGCTTAAAGAACACTATATTCTCCAGCTTGTTTGAAAAAGCATCCAACTGGTATTCGGCTCCGTTTACCCAATTGAATAATCTTCCGGTAGCGGCCAGAGGATCGTATGTACTGCTTTGTTTTTCTTCCCCTGTTCTGTGGGTATACGTAGGAGAAAAGGCCAGCCGAAAGCTATGATGTTTCGACAGACTCCAGGAAACCTGAGACCGTACGTAACCACTCCTGTTCCAGGTATACTGATGACTGGGACCAGCCTGATTGTCTACTTCGCCCGGCCTGTTCCTTACCAGGATACAGTTTCCGTACCAGTCGTACAAACAATGCGACGTATCGACAAATTCTCTTTCGGAATAGTTATATCCACTTGTTAACTGAATGGCGATCTTTTTCCCGATATTTTTTCTGAACGTAAGATTCGCTCCTGCCGACTTCCGGAAAGCAAGTACGTCTCCGTAGGGAATTCCCGTCATCAGATTATTATGCTGGATCTCCTTAAAGAAATCTGTATAAAACAATTTTACACTTAACTCCTCTACCCAGGATCTGTCCTTGATTCCAACCGTCAGGCTCGCTCCTGCGGCACGATAACGATCGTGAAACCGGGGTACGGTTACTTCAGAAAGTTTTCCTTTTTCGTCAGGTACTTCCACCTGTACATTGTAATTATTTCTGGCGTAGTCGTAAAACCCTTCTCCGGAAGCAAATAATCCCGTACGGTTACTTTTATACCGGATCGTAAGTGATGAGCGGTTCATCCCGAAGGAGCCGGTCTGATAGGAAGCCGATCCCGAAAATCCGGATGGCATTTTAGGAGAAACAATATTTACAGCACCTCCCAATGCATCGGCCCCGAACAGGACCGGCACCACCCCTTTATAAATTTCGATCCGGTCTACAAGATTGACCGGGACATTGGAAAGTCCGAACGTATATCCACAAAATTCCAGCGGAATCCCGTCCAGAAAAAAACGGATCTGGTCATCGGTCAGGCCATTTAAAGAAAACCGGGACGAGGTTCCCAGTCCTCCGCTACGCCTTACACTTACGCCCTGGGTTCCGGCCAGTAGGTCTCCCATATCGGATGACTGCAGACGAGCTTCTTTCGTATCGATGACATCCACGGCTTTTGCAGAGTTTTTTAATTTCTCTTTTTCAGATTCTCCGACAATGGTTATTTCATTTAATTCCTGTACTTCTGCTTCCTCTTTGAGAGTAAAATGAAGCACGATCACGGACTTTTCACCTGCCACAATCCTTTCCTCTCCCCGCATGAATCCGGGAGAAAACACTGTTACTAGATGAGCTCCTGCCGGAACATCAATCAATTGATATTTCCCGCTGGAATCTGTGGTGGTGGTCAACTGAAGACTGTCTATCCCTACAATGGCAAACGCTAAAGGATTCCCCTGCACATCGTTTACTTTTCCATTAAGGACGTACGGGCGATCCTGAGCTTTTCCCGGAATAATGTAAAGAAAGGTCATGGTGATCATCATGAACAGGAAACTCCGTTTCATATGACTATACCGCTTTCAGATGAATTGAAAAATTTCCCCGCCGATAGGGAGAATTATCTTCTACAGGAGAAACGTCTTTTTCTTTCACCAGGCAGGGAACTCCGTTCAGACTTTCCAGATAATAGGTCTCTCCCGGTTCAAGATAAAATGTTCTTTCTATTTTGTTTCCGCAAACAACTTCCTTCCTGTGAGCAGAAATATTGGTAAGCTGTATCTGCCCGGTAAAGCGGATCCTGCAAGAGCGGTCTGAGATCCTTACCGCTTCGCTTCTGCGCGAAGAGACTTCCAGGTAATCAGAAGAAGGTTGTTTCTTCAGGATATTGGTATAATAAGAACTGATGGAGGTCTTGAACAGGGCAGAGCCCACCGAAACAACGCCAATAAAAAAGCACGCCACCGCAGCATAGCGTACCCACCCTCTCTTATACATCGGGATAACAATACTCTCCTCCTGTTTTTCTTCTACTCCCATGGTGGTAGTGATTTTCTGCCATGTACCTGCCAGCATATCCTCTATTCCTTCTACTTCGGGTTCCGGAAATATCTCTTCTGCTTCGTGGCTGTAGAGCCAGGCTTTTACAAATTTCTTCTCTACATCGTCACAAAGGCCCTGGTGATAACGTTTTAAGAGGTCGGGGGTAATTTTCATAACAAACATTAAGTGTTCATCTACATAGTACCCGATCAGCTCCCGAACCCTAAGTGATCATGAAAAAATAATTACTTTACGGAGAAAATAATTTTTAAGGAGTTGAAAATAAATTATTTGTATTCTTCCAGACTTTTTCGAAGCACAGAGAGAGCTTTGGAGATATGATATTCTACTGCTTTTTCAGAGATCAGGAGGGCAGAGGCTATTTCTTTGTTGCTTAGTCCCTCTTCCCGGCTCATCTTAAAAACTTTGCGGCACTGGCAGGGAAGTGTATCGATGAGCATCCCCACCCGGTCGGTCAGTTCGTTGTAATAGACCGTATCCTCTGTACACGCAGCCATACAAATTTCTTCTGTAACGGAACAAGTATTTTTGTCAATCTCTACCTGATCACGGATGTATTTAAACGCCTTGAATTTTGCGGCTCTTACAAGATAATGTTCAATGGAAGAGGAAAAGCGTAGCTCTTTTCTTCTTTGCCAAAGGGATTCAAAAATTTCCTGGACCATTTCCAGTGCTTCCTGGTGATTGCCGGTATAATACGCACAGATCTTGAACAGCTTCCTGGAATAAAGCTTGTAAACTTGTTCAAATACTTTGGGATCGTTAATGGAAAATATGTGCTCCGGATCAATACTCACTCTTCAACTCTTGCTAGGATTCCCTGCAAAAGTATAGGATAATGAACCGACAAAACAATTTATTTAGACTAAATCTTAATAATTAAACCATAAATTGACTTATTTTTAGCATAAATGTAATTTTTTTGTGTCATTGTATGCCTTTCAAAATGAAATAGTGGAGACGCTGATCTGAGGTCGTTTTGGTTTAATCAGACAGCTCAACGCAAGAAGATGACTTGGCCAGAATTATTTCCGTTTTGTCCTGACAAGCAATGTCCATTAGAAACGTTCCGAAAACAGAATATTCAGAGCGCGATACATTTGAAACGCTCTAATAATAACTGAAATACTCCTTTTAAAACATCGATGCAAGTGTCCCGGCGAAACGCCTAACAGTATAATTAAGCACGTAGCTGAAAGCTACGGCAAACGGGGGGATATCAAACCGGGCAAAGCCCTCACCCCTGTAATCACTCGGCAAAAGAGCTGAGCGATTACAGAGGTGACCTGCTACAACTTACTCTTTTTCTTTTGTTAAATAATACCTTACTCTTTTTGGTTTTACTCCTGCAAAATTTCCTGTAGAAGCATCTATTACCAGCGGCCAGAAACCAAATAATAAATCCAGCACAATGAATCCAGCCTTAGTCTTTTTGGTTAATACAACTGTTTGTGTTTCGTAGCCTTCTGCTTTTATTTCTATTTTACTTCCTCCCTCCTGCTTTAAGCTCTTCTTCTGAACTCTCAATGTGGCTGGGGCTTCTCCACAATAATTACCATTAAGGTATACTCTTGCATTTGCAGGAGAACCATTGATAACACGGACCCTGGTCCTAGAACCATCTAAAATAGTGGCACAACTACTGAGGAAAACCAAGAGTAGAATTACAAAGATTTGAAAAACAGGGTAATTTTTGTTCATAGACTTTAAAAGGTTATTTTAGTTCAGGCAAATATTTTAAGGAAATATTGCATAATGAAAATAAAAAATGCATATTTGTTGCATAATCATACATAAATTATGACTATAGGGACACGAATCAGGCAATTACGGGATGCTAAAAACATCAAACAGGAAGAAATGGCGAAAAAACTAAACATGAGCCAAAGTAATTATTCACGGATTGAAACAAATGAGATCAAAACTACAGATGAAGTGCTGGAAAAGATCGCTGAAATTTTCGGAATAGAAAGAGAGCAACTGACAGATCCTGAAGGAAGCATTATAAATTTTAATAATTGCACGAATGCCTACTATAAAGATAATGTCGTGCATAATTATGCAATATCTCCCGAACTAAAAAAACTCTACGAAGACAAAATCCAATTATTGGAAGAGAAAATTAAATGGTTGGAAAAGAATTAGTAGCATTACATTCCGCTTTTGTTTGTGTCTTCACAAACAATGTCCATTAGAGCCCGTTTACTCGATTGTGCGTTCGATTTTTATTCTAATTCTTCGTCATTTTCTCCCTGTTCAGTTGGGATGAAATTTAATTTTTGTCCTTCTTCTTTTGAAAGTTTATCCAAATAGGAAAAAGACTTTAAATCAAAAATTGAAACTGTATTCTCTGTATAACTCTTGAAGCCAATTTTCCAATCCCGCTTAATGCAAATCATTTCCGCTAGTTCAGTGGTTGCTATTTTTATTCCTTTCGGTTTCTTATTTATAACGGCATTCAATGCATAATTAGTCATACTGTCATTATATATAATAAAAAGACCTCCATCAGTCCATTTATTAGTCCAGAAGAAACAATTTCCTTTTGCTGGCGAAATTACCCATTCAATCAGTCTGTTATTATGTGGTGTTAGTTCAAAAATCTTTAATTTAGTTATGTTGTTATTTTCTTCCGTCCACGAAAGGTATTGAACATCCCCCCAATCTTTAATGGCTATATTATCTATCCTCCATTTGTAGCCGTTTGAATCATTAATATATAAAAATCTTGAACCATAATGTTCTTCGATATAGGAAAGGCTGTGTGAGCTTTTCCAACGTTCATATTCCTTAGATGTTTCGTTTATCATTGTATTTTAAGTGACGCAAAACCCGTGCCGGGCGATTACAGGAGGCTGAAATATTCCTTTTAAAACATCGCTGCAAATGTCCCGGCGAAACGCCTAAAAGTATAGTTAAGCACGTAGCTGAAAACTACGGCAAACGCGGGATTCTTCTGTCGTCCATCATTTTGGTAATATGTCATTTAGTTTGTCCGCAAACTCTTTTGAATTACCTACCTTAATAGGCTTTATACATTTGTCTTTGTTTTCCTTGTTAAAATCGTTTATGTGTTGAGCAACAAGTGGTGTTAAGTCGGTATTATAAACCAACCAAGCTTCTCCACTTTTGTCCTTGAGATAATGAGCTAATTGATAAAATGTATTTAAACCAATTTTATTTCTGGTTAAATATTTTGCTTCAATAAAATACTGCTTATCATTTTTGGAAAATACTATATCAATTCCTCCGTCGTCAGAGTTTTGGTCTTGAAAGATAATGTCAGGACGTGTCCTCAACACTGCTTCAATACTCTTTTCAAACTCATATCCATATTCACGAATTTCTTTGTTAGAAGAAATGTCTTGTTTTTCATTTTGAATTTCTGCGTCCTTGTCTTTATCAGATTTGTATTTGAAGTAAGTACTAATTAGCCCTAAAACGACAGACACAATTGCGATAATCGCTGACAATAATGCAAGCCACCAAGTTCTTTTTGATTCCGATTTTTGATTTTTAATTTCTGGTTTTGGTTCTTTTGGTAACTGTAATTTTATACTTTCAATTTTGTTTATCAGTTTCTTTCTTTTGGTTAATGGAAGAAATTTGTCCTCCATAAATGATTCTTCTGCCTTGGTTAAAATCTCATCTAATGAAAGTGGAAAGCTTTGTTTTAAAGTGATTTCTTTAGCACGAACAAGTGTCGGCAATTCATTAAGAGTAAATGTTGAGTCCGAGTAAATAAGTTCTTTGACTGATTGTAAAATTTCACTCTCAGCTTTTTTTAATTTTTCGTTTTGCGATTCTTGCAACCAAGTTGGGACATACCAAATACCTAAGTAAATAGTCGCAAAAAAGCCAAGGATGCTAAAAACTGTCCCGAAGTTTGTAAACCATTCTTTAAGTGTCTTTATGTTCATACTGTTCTATGTTGCTGGTAACTCATTTATATATACAATAAAATTACAGAAATATTCTATGTATATGAGTGGCTTGGTATAGTTTTTCCAAATCGCCCTTGTTGTAAACAACAAAACAAAAGGAAGAGATGCTTTTTATATAAAAAACCTGCAACTATCATTCAAAGACAATTGCAGGTTACTGTAGTGTAGATCCGCTCTCCTGATTAATCCCGGCTCATAAAGAGCCGCAGGACATACCAGAATAAAAGCATCACGGATGAAAATATCTGTAGCGCAGCTCCCACATATTGGTCTGTGGTATAATTATCTTTAATCCGGCTGGTTTGGTATAATATACTTCCTGATGCCAGCAAAACCATTCCGGCAGAAAACCACAGGCCAAGATTAAAACCGAACAACGCTCCGGCTACGATAAGTCCTATGGAAATAAAACCTCCCACAATCAAACCCGTTCTTAAAAACGAGAAGTCATAGCCGGAAGTAAAAACCAATGCTGTAAGCCCGCCAAACATGGCAAGAGTAACGGTGGCCGCCTGCAAGATCAAGGTGCTCCCCGAATAAGCAACCGCCAGATAGATCATAGGAAGAAAGATAATCGCTTCCAGCAATGCAAAAAAGCCTAATCCTAAATATTGCATTTCCCGGCTCACCGACATCGTTAACTTATCTGCCATCATAGACCCCAGCCAAAACAGACCAAGGATAATAAGCCAGACAAAGCTTTGTGAAAGCATGCCATATATAACATCTGCAGGAATGACGTTTAACAGAAATACTTCCAGCACAATAAAAGCAAGAATTGCAAACGCAACATGAAGATATGTTTTTTTGTAAAATTCGGTCCTTTCAGTCTGAGAAGCTTCCGAAACAACAGGAGAATATTGATTCATATTTTTTTAGGTTTTGAGCTACCTAAATTAACGTAAAAAGATGAAGATATGAAAATATACGTCTCTTTTTATTTAGGGAACGGACACAAATCTTCGTTTTCCCATCAAGGACTGACTATAAAAAGCAACAGTCCACAAGAGCATTTTTCCGATAATAGAAATCGAGACGATCTGATCAAGAATTCATCGCTGTAACGATTAAATGTTACGTTTTCTGGCTTTGGTGGAGAGGTTTTATAAAAGGTTACTTTTTAAAACCATTTCTGTAGTAGTAAAAAAAACCACTATGACCTTTCCGAACATTCCTTCTTTCAGCAAAAGAAGAATTATTTTTATCATACTACTATTTTCAGCGATTCATTTTACCAATGCGCAGCGAAAAATATATTCATATGCTGGTAATAACAAACTCTATGAACTGGATCTGGCCAATTGCCTGTCACGAGAGATCGGCCGGGTCACCTATGTTCAGCAAAACCCAAATGGCGGCAGTACCAGCATACCTTTTTCCGACATTGCGGTAACACCCAATGGGCGGATCTTTGGGGTGGTCAACGGAAGAATGATCTTTGAACTGGACTCCACCAATGCGCAGATCATTAACAGCTGGACCAATACCCAGGGGTATACCTACGCAGCGGCCTTGCTGGCGATGGACAACGATCATCTCATCACCGTAGCCACGTCACCATCTGGGGGCAGAAATATTGTTTCCATTTCACTCCTCACCGGCGAGCTTACCATTATTGGAAGTACGCAAGGATATATTCCTTACGGTGACCTTACCTGGCTCAACGGCGATCTTTATATGTCGAATGGCAACAACCATATGATCCGCTTTCATCTTTCCGATGATCTGACCTCGATCGTTTCGATCACGGACCTGGGACTTATGGAGACTCCCTATAAAATCTCCCATGGACTTACTACTTTCAGGATCGGCGAATGTGGAATCGATAGTTCTGTCATCTACAGCTTTGATGGGTACGGTATTTATGCAGTAGACCCTACAACAGCGGCTACCCGGCTGGTCTGCGACAACATTACCGATGGCTATGGAAATCGCGGTGCTGCTGCTTCTGACGAAGCTCTGAACCGTTTTCGTGAAGATTCCCTTCTTTGTCCTCCGCTTCCTCCGGAGCCAGAACCCGAACCCATCGACTCCAGCGTCCAGGAACCTACCGAAGAAAAAGAAGACCGGGTGCACATGATGATTCCCAACCTCTTTACGCCCAATGGAGACGGGTACAACGATTCTTTCTATTGTATTGCCGAAGGTTTTCTGAAGATTAAAATGCTGATATACAACCGCTGGGGAGACCTGGTATATGAAGAAGCATCTGAAAATCCTTCCTGGAATGGAAAAACACCTCTTGGATCGCTTCATTCTCCGGGAGTATATTATTATCAAATCTCTACTTTTCTTCGCGACGGAAAAGAAAATACGTACAAGGGATGGGTACAGCTGCTGGAGTGAAACCGCAAAATATTCCGGTGCGATACCGTGGCTCCGCTCATCCGCTGACTCGTTGAAAATGATGACCATGGGATGAAATATAGTTTTATAGAATGTCCCGGATTGATCCTGTTAATTTCACCTATGGAAGACAGGTTACTTTTTATTGTGTATGTTTGTAGGATAAATAATTATCAAATCGGATCCATTCGTTTGAATGGTCTATCATGAGGCCTGTTAATGAGTTTGTTAGCCTCAAACAATAAAAACAATTTTATCAAATGAAACGCTGTGCCTTTTTGTGGTTGATTTTTCAACTGGTGATCATCTCTTCTTTTGCTCAGAATCATCCTTTTACCTGTGGCTCCGATGAACATACTAAAAAAGTATGGCGAGAGAACCCTGCCCAGAAAGTGCTGCACGAAAAGATGGAGGAACAGATCCTGGCACAACGGCTTACCAGGCGTCAGGCAAAGATCACAAGCGTTGACGAATATGTAATTCCTGTCGTTGTACATATTATCCACCACAACGGAGCCGAAAATATTTCCAATGCACAGGTCCTGGCTGGGATTCAGCACCTGAACGAAGCTTTTGCCAACCTGGGACCATTTAGTAATGGACAAGGTACAACTACCGGGATCAAGTTTTGTCTGGCCAGGCAGGATGAAAATGGAAATGCCACTACCGGGATCACAAGAACTGTTTCAACGCTCACGGATATGCTTTCCCCTTCCCAGGATCTGGCCCTGAAAAATCTTATCCGATGGGATCCTCTGAAATATGTAAATATCTGGCTGGTCAATGAGATTACCTCCGAATCATCGGGAAGCGGAGTTGCAGGATATGCCTATTTGCCCTCTGCACATGGAGCGCCCGTAGATGGAATAGTGAACGAAGCCCGTTTTTTCGGAAGTTCTCCGGATAATTCAAAAGTACATATTCACGAAATGGGACATTACCTAGGTTTATACCACACCTTTGAGGGAGGTTGTACCAACAACGACTGCATGACCGATGGAGACAGGGTATGTGATACTCCCCCGGATGCTTCTGTTTCCGCCATTTTGTGCGGTATACCAGTCAACTCCTGTACCTCTGACTCCGACGATCCAAGTACCAACAATCCTTTCCGGAGCATTGCGCTGGGAGGACTCGGGGATCAGAACGATATGATCATTAATCATATGGATTATGGGCTGGACTTCTGCAGAACCGTCTTTACTCCGGGACAGAAAGACAGAATGGTTTCCGCTCTCACGCTGATCCGGAAAAGCCTGCTGCAATCAAAAGGCTGCGAGGACCTCTGCCCTTCTCCAATCCTTCTTTCTTTCTCCCCTCCCGATACATCAGTTGTAATCGGGACCAGCGTGAATTTTACAAATACCACTACCGGCGCTACGACTTATCAGTGGAGAGTGAACGGAAACATTTTTTCCTCCGCTCAAAATCCTTCTTATATATTTTCCCAACAAGGAAAACATACCGTAACATTGATTGCCTCAAACGGAAACAGCGTTTGTACCATTCGTGACTCCATCACAGTAGAGGTAAGATGCGCCTCGCAGGCAGCATTCTCAGGCCCGCAAAACATAAAACCGGGGGAACCCATTACCTTTACCAACCAAAGCACGAACGCCACCAGCTATGAATGGTTCCTGGACGGCACACCGGTGGCTACCACGGAAAACCTTTTACATACCTTCAGTACTTCCGGAGGTTTTAACCTAAGCCTGGTAACTTTTAACGGCACTTGTTACGATACTATCCGGAAGTTTGTACAGGTAAACCCCTGCCTCCCCGGAAACCAGGGAGATAACTGGTATTTCGGTGTTTTTGCGAACATAAAGTTTTCTGATGGTACTGCGATCGCTACCCAGGTTCCTTTTTCTTCCAGCATCACTCTCATGGTCACCACGGAAGGTTGTGTAAGCATGTCGGACGCCAGTGGTAATTTTATCTTTTTCGCCAATGGACTCTCTGTATTCAACCGGGAGCTGAGTCTCATGCCTAACGGCTCGGGTTTATTAGGCCATTTTTCAACCACTCAGGTCGCTACCGTTCAAAACCCGGCGAACCCGGATCGCTATTACTTTTTCACCCTCGATGCTTTCGGAGGTCCCAACGGACTCCGCTATTCTGAAATAGACATGACATTGGAAGGAGGGCTTGGTGATGTAGTTGCAGCTACCAAAAATACCTTTCTGATGAATTCCCTCACGGAAAAAATCACGACGGTAAAACACGCCAACGGCACTGACACCTGGGTAATTGTGCATGGATATAACAACAATACATTTTATTCGTACCTGGTAAGCAGCAGCGGTATTTCTTCCGTGCCGGTGGCCTCTTCCGCAGGTACCGTTCATGTGCAGGATACTTACAACCAGAATGTACTTGGCCAGTTAAAAGCCTCCCCCGATGGATGTAAACTGGCCCTCGCCATTTCCGGCATGGGGGTAGTGGAGTTGGTTGATTTTAACAACCTGACCGGGGGCGTTTCAAATCCCATCACTTTTCTCTCGCCGGATTATGCACAATGTTATGGAGTGGAATTTTCACCAAACGGCTCCAAATTGTATGTAGGAATGGAAAATTCACGGCAGATATACCAGTTTGATCTTAATGCCGGAAACCCGGCTGCCATTACCAGTTCCCGCTACCTGGTCGGAACTACCGGTACCACCCATGTTCTTGGCGGATTTCAGATGGGTCCTTACGGAAAAATTTATGTGTCCAGAAATGACATGTCAGGGTATATGGCCGTCATTAACAATCCCAATAAATATGGTGCAGGTTGTGACTTTGCAGCCGAAGGGCTTTTTTTAAATGGAGGTACTGCATCAGGTTCTGTTCCCGGTTTCAATCAAAGCTACTTCTACGATCCTAGCCCTTCGATCTCCGGTCCGGATACTGTTTGTGCCAATAGCCAGGATATCTTATACAGGATATCGGGTTCTACCTGTGCCTCTTTTATCAACGTTTATACGCTCAGGGGCAATGCCACCATCGCAGCCAGCAGCGATAGTTCGGTGCGGATCAATTTCAACCAGACCGGAACTGACACACTGATCGTGGAGCGGACAGCAGCCTGCGGACAAACTTATGATACCCTGGCAATCACAGTCATGGACCATCCCTCTCCCAAGGTAAAAGATACGATCCTGTGTACGCCCTCCACTCTTGTACTGGACCCGGGACCAGGCTACATCAGCTACGAATGGCAGGACCTCTCCGTTTTACAAACGTATACCACTACAACTACCGGCAAGTACTGGGTGACACTTACCGCTCCATCCGGCTGCTCGGTCTCCGATACATTTAATGTGCTTCCTCCTGTAACCCCCTCGGTCTTCCTGGGAAATGATACCTCCGTTTGCGAAGGAAATATCCTATTGCTCAATGCGGGAAATTATGCCCGCTATCACTGGCAGGACGGCTTTGAAGAGAGAAAATATTCCGTTTTCCTTCCGGGAAAATACTGGGTGACCGTTACGGATGCCTGTGGCCTGAGTGCTTCGGATACAATCATAGTAGAAAATCAGAAAGCCTCGATCCCGCTTGGAAACAGTCGGGAGATCTGTCCGGGCGAAACGATCGTCCTGGATGCAGGAGCCGGCTATATAAATTACCGTTGGCAGAACGGACCAGAAACACAAACCTTTTCGGTTTCTTCCACGGGTTTATATTCTGTAACAGCGGTAACGACAGATGGTTGTATGAGTTCCGGTGCAGTATCGGTTTCCGAAAGCACCAACTGTTGCAGCATCGATCTTATTCCGAACCTGGTAACCCTGAATGGTGACGGCCTCAACGACAAATTCATAATTCCCTGCATGGGCCAGGGGTGGGCACTTGAAATCTACAACCGCTGGGGAAACCTGGTGTACCGCAGCAAGGAATACAACAACGAATGGCCGGTCTCTAACGTATCGGACGGGGTTTATTATTTCCTTATCAGAAAAGAAGAAAAAAGCTATCGTGGCTGGGTAGAAGTGATTCGATAAGCCTGAAAGCTTTTAGGGGGCTGGGTACGGTCGGACAAAATTATAATGTAGATGTTTTCACGTCAGCCCCCCTGACTCAAAACCTGTGTTGGCAGCAATATTTATTTTCGTTTGAATGTTTTTACAGCTTTTTTAATTTCTTCTATGCTTCTGTATGTTTCGTCATTTGTTGTCCCGAAAAGTATGTAATAAAGCTTATCGCTAAACAAAATTACCTGATAAACATTTTCTGTTTCACCTGATTTTAGGTCCTTTCCTTTTGCGTATAGCTCGTAGCCCGAAATTCCGTCAATTGTAATTTCGTTTGTGTATTCAACATTGTCTATTTGAATGGGTGTTTGTTCCAGTCTGTTAAATGAAAACTGTTTCTTATCTTTTTCGATTCTTTCGGAAAACGACTTTGTTACTATCAAATTGGTTTTGTCTTCTGATGCTGTTGGAACTTGTCCGTCAACGGAAAATAGTAACGCATTTGAAATACGTTTTCCAAACTTCAATTTAGTTTCGGAAACGTCTATTGTGTAATCAAGAGCATCAAACGGGTTGATTTTTTTATCGGCTTCGTAATAAGCGGTCAACATAGATTCTTTTATTTCATCGCCAAACTTTTTTGAGTTTTCAGGGTAAATACTGTTTATCATTATCGTTTCGTTGTCTGTACCGAATACCAAAATTAATTTTGCATAAACGTTTCCGTATACGTTTTGTGTTCCTGTTACAAAAACAGCAGGGAGTCCGTTTATTATTAACTTTTCTATTTTGCTAACATCAACACCTTTCCTTAACATCTTCTCTTTGTCAATTCCTGCTAAAACTTCTGAGTATGGTCCAGGAATGTCAAGTATCATTATGTTTGAACCACTTTCAATTTGTTGAAGTCCTACAAAATCAAGACCGTCAGTAAACCCTCTTGGTGGAATTAAACTAATTTTCGTCCCCTTGATGTTTTGGTGTTCTTCCGTTAGTTTATTGTCAATTTTTTTCTGCACACACGCTGTCAGAAAGGTGGAAAGTAAGAATATCGTTAAAATTTTCTTTGTCATTGCTGTTCGGTTAATTTTGCTGCCAACATTTCGGGGCTTTGCGTTTGGGGGGGGCGGAGCACTGAACTTGAGTAAAAGCTCCACGTTTGCACGTCATCCCTCCTAATGCAAAACCCTTGTTAGAAGGCGTTTCTCTTTTTGTTATTATTGTGGTTTATAAATTACTTTTATGTCGTCTCCACAAAAATATGCTCTATCATCTCTCTTTGTAAACTCAATGTCTTTATCGTGCGTTACTTCTAATGTTTGACAGTCAAGCCATTTTGCAGATACGTTTTTTCCTTGTCCCGTAAAGTATAGCACAGAACCACCGCCACCGTTTATGAATACTTTGTCAACTCCGGGTTGCCACATCATCAATGAACCTGTCTGCTGATAAACACCATTAGTAAAATGTTCGCTTACTGTAAATAGTTTTTTATTGTCAGGCGCCATTAATTTAATCAAGTCAACTTGCGTAAATTCAACTTTAGGCCTTACTCTGCGCTTAGGTTTCTCTCTTTCTGTCGAGATTTTATTTAGAAATTTTTCAAGTTCTTTTTTTCGTTTTTGTAATGTCTTTTCATCTGCACCTAGTCCTTTCCAAACTTCAAGGTCTTTGTCCGTTTCAATAATTTCTCTTACTCGTTTGAAAAGAGTAGGGTCTAATGATTTTGTCTCCCATTGAGCTGAAGCAAGTCCGAATAAACTGTTGTTACGGTCGTCATCGTCATTAAACATTTCAGCAAAGTCGTCCTTTATCTGTTTAGAAATCTCAACAGGATTCTGTCCTTGATTATATAAGTCAAAGAAGTGTTGATATATGTCTTGAAAAGTATCGTTGCCGTTTATTTTATTGTTCCAAGTTCCCATTTTCTGTCGGTTTACGGTCTGTCTTAAAATGTCCTATAACGGTTCTACGTTCTGGTGGTTTCGGGATACAAAACCCGTATTAGTGACTGTTTTTCTTCAAGCAAGCTCTTCTGATACGATGTCAATAGTCTTTCCTTTTTCGTTTGTCGCCCAAATTTGCAATGTATCATAACCGTTACGTTTTACAGTTTCAAAATCAATTTTAGTTCCGTCAACAATTTCTATCTGTCCGTTGTCGTCAACTTGGTCAGCAAATTCTTCTTCATAGTCAATACCGTTATATGTTGAAATGATGATTTCAAAAATATCTTTGCCGTCTTTGTCTACATAATAATTTGTTGCAGGCCTGTTTTTAATTTGCTCGTCTGAAAACGTGTCGTAAAACAACGCGTTATAACCGTTTTTACAACCGTCAAATAGCAAAATTTCTTGTCCTGTTGAAATGTCCACTGCAAAAATCAAAGAAGGTGCAAAATCTGTCCGAACAATTAAGTTGCTATATTCTTCGTGTAGTTGTCCGTAAAATTTGATTTTAAATTTTGTTTGTCCCAACGTTGATTTTAATCGTCTCCGCCATTCGTGAGAATGTAAGTCTTTGGGATTTTCAATCTGTTCCGTCAAGCCGTTAAGAAATATCGGTCCGAAAACACCATTGTCAGTTGTCATGTTGTCTGGTTTGTTTTTCTTTCTAAATATGTCCAAAAATCCCATTGTCTGTCACTTTATTGTGTTCTCCCAAAATAGGTCACTAACGTTTTGCCACTTGGCGTTCGGGTGGGGTTTTGCCGTATGAGAATGACTGTGATATTATAATATCCTTTTCGGAGTTAGTTCTTAAGCAATACATTATTCAAACCTCCCAAACCCCTCAATCTTCCTGTAAGGACTTTTCAAGAATTTAAAAACCACCTCATTGAAAATATCCCTGTATAGAATTAAAGTAGCATGTCCTGAATTAGGTAAAATCCACAGATAAGATTTTGGAATGTTTTGGGCAATGTCTACGGTATGTGAAGTCCTGATAACATCATGGTCACCGGCAATAACCAATACGGGACATTTAATGCTCTTTAATTTTTTCGTATCTGTTGTTTTTTGGTAGTACATCAGATCAAACAATAACAATTTGTTCTTCCCTTCCGGTGTCGTAGCTTCTTTTACCAATGTATTGCGATAAGCTCCACCGTCATAAACTTCAGGATCATAACCCAGTGTATCGGCGCGTAGATTGGCTCCTGTAACGGCCATTTTCTTTACTTTTTCAGGATACTTCATGGCTAGCATCAAACCAATATTACCTCCATCACTCCAGCCAAGAATATTGCACGAGTCTATTTTCAGATAATTCAAAAAAGCATAGTAGTCTTCCGTCAGCATCTCATAGGTCAATGAGTCTCCCTGATATAACGACTTGCCCTGTGCACGGGTATCCGGTATGATTACTTTATAATATTTTGAGAAGTAGGCAATCTGGCTCATGAAGTGTTTAATAGAACAGCTATTCCCATTTAGCAGCAGTAATGGTTCTCCCTTGCCATAAACTTCATAGTACATCTTAAAACCACGAATTTCAGCATATTTCCCTACAGCGGCATTACTGCCGAACCTGGTAGTATCAAAATCCGGCCAGCCCTGGTGTTGTGCCTGTGTAGCTGTTGCCACAAAAAAGAGACCGAAAAGTACTTTTAAAATTCTCATAGGATCATAAAATAGTTACTGTCAAACGGGTAAAAATTGATGCCCAAATTAATAAGAGGTTTTTTTATCAGCCTCTTTTTTTAGGGTTGCACAAAACGAAGTGAGTCTTGGCGCAGGCGGGAACTAACCATTACCTATCATACAAAGCCGATAAGTTCAAATGTACGAAAAACTATCATACGAAGCACTAAAATCCCGCTTGTGTCAAGCCGCTGTTAGCAGAGGTTATTCTTTCATCCACCGTCAAAATGTTTGTTTCTTTTCTATTTCAGGTAATGCTTTGTCAATTCGTTTTGCAAGTTCTGGTAATTTAATTGTCGGAACAGCAGGAAATAAATGATGCTCTAAATGATAGAACATACTAAAAGTTATTTTATTTTTCCAACGGCTTCTTTGAGTTCTTGCTAATTCCGGGCTTTCATGAGTGTCGTGATGTACCGTCCAAACGGCAAAAAATGCCATTAAAAATTCTCCGACAATCATCACAATAATGTGATAAATCAAGAAGTCAATCCTAAAGTAGAATACAATTGTTACAAAAAATGCTACGGAAACAAGTTCTAAAATTACATTTCGTTTATATTCTTTATTCCCAAGTTGAAGTGTCACCTTATGGATTAGGAACATATGAACAGGACCATATAAAATTGATCCATACCAAGTCATTCCTGCTGATTTACCTTCATAATCTTCTTCTGTTAGACAATATTTATGATGTCTTATATGATTGAACTTAATAGCGTGAATTGAAACCATCATTAGAATGCTATTTATATACAATGACAACCAAGTCAAAAATTTATTTGTCCCAAGCGAATTATGGAAACCGTTATGAACTTGTCTAAGTCCTGTTAAAAAGAAAAATGCTGAAAATGGTAGTGCTAAAATATAGTAACCGAAATAAGCAAACGTCATTGAAATTAAAAACCAAGGAATTGTCAGGTTGTTCTCAATTAAAATTTCTTTCACAGACAAGTTTTTCAAATCTTTCCATTCAACCTTTTTTAGTATTTCTTGGTGTGTCATATTTTTATGGTTGTCTGTTAAAATATCTGCTAACGGTTTGCCGCTTAGCGTTCGGGCGGGAATTATAGCACAAACCTAAACACGAAGCCAACACTTCAAATTTAGCAAAAATTACCAAATCGCCCTCGTTTCCAACGAGCCCGCACTTACTCCTTTCTGATAAAAGTCAATTAAGTTGTATCTTCCCCAAAATATATCCTCTTATAATCTAGAACCATTGTATTTTAAACACTTCGGGAAAATTTCCTTTTGTCAATACCAACATTTCCCGAAGAATCAAAAATACCTCTCTATGATTTTTCAGAATATACTTTTTTGGCTTTATGTCTATATTGAAGTATCTTCCAGCCATTATTTTTAACTACTGCATGAGTTATATACTTGAAATAGAAAAACAGGACAAGGTCCGGTGTCCGTACTGTTTGTCATGGAGCAATAAGCAAAACACAATCTGTTCCGAATGCACCACCAGTTTGTTCGACGCCAATAACTTCGGAGCTACCCGTGCCCTTTTCTTATGGGAAAATACAGAGTCAGGACGGTTGAGTTATGCATTTTCTTCTGAAAGCAAAAACAAAATAAATCACTGGAACGAGATCTTTCGGATACAGTTTGAGTTTTTTCAAAAAGAATTCTCTCGTTATTCTTTTTTGTTCAAACATTCCCTGCTTGACATCCAGGAGGAGGCTTATAAATATTTTCTCTCCGGATTGCCTATGCGTCCTGAAGTATTCAAAGAATATAAAGAATATGATTTTCCTCCGGACGGAACCAACGAAACAGAACTTCTGAGTTTTACATTCCGGACACACCCCTCTCCCCTGTTCAAAGCACTGGCTGGCATGGCACTTATTCAGAAAGGGAAAGCCGATACAAAAATACTACAGCACATCACTTCCTGGAACGCACATTACAAAAACCTGCGCCGGGAAAAGTTGTTACAATATGCTCATTGGAGTGTTCAAAAGCTCAGTTACTTTACCGGCTATGCCACACACGTAAACGAAGTAATGCCGCTGGCCGGGAATTCCGACAGTGCAGCTTCGTGGGCAAAAATATTTTTGTACAAAGCTGATTATGATATACAGGAACTGAAATTTGCGCTGGAAGAAATAATCCTTTCGGAAAAATTACCGCTAGCAATTTCTGCCTGTCTTGCTTTGCGAAAATACGATCAGATCAATACGCTTTTGCTGCACAATCTCGACGAGAGTACTATCGAACTTGCATTTGTACACAGCGATGAGAGGCATATTCCTGACTTGTTGCTATTTCTGAAACATGCTCCCAGAAAATACCATGAACCGATCATACGACGCTGTGTACAGCTCAACCCCAAAGATGAGCAGATCAAAACCCAGATCGTAACATGGTTGCTCGGACAAAACGATGCGGTACTGCTGGAAGTATTATTTGCCTGGAAAACGATACCCCGGCAGGAAGAAATTATCGCACGGATGATACAGCAAACAGAGGGGATACAAGCATTGTTAAACTTTCTTCCCTCATGGATGCTCGAGCACCGGATCGCGGCATCCCAAACCCCCGGGCTTGGATTGCTCCTTGATATCAAAAACAATCCTACGGACACAAAAGTACAACAGTTGCTACTCCAACTGCAAAGCAAGGTCCAGGAGATCGACTTTGAGCTGCTTTGCGAAGCAGCCCGCAAAGACAATAATCCGGACGCTGTAAAAAAGTTGTTTGCACATTTGTTTTCTTCCAACATCATGCCAGGCGGCCGGCAAATTACGGAGGGGTTTTACAGCCTCACCAAAGTAGCCGAAAATACAAAAGCGACCGATATTCCATATTTCATTTTTGATTGGCAGCAGAAACTTCACATTGATCTTGCCGAACAGGACTTTCATCTCCGCCTGACAGACTATATGGGGGATGATGACGCTAAGGGACCTGTATCCAACTGGCTTTTTGCCATCTATGAGATGCTCTCCGACAGCAAAATAAATCTGCCGATTGAAGCTCCTGTTTTTGAAAAACATATAGATTTCGCCCTCCGGGAAATACATGCCGAGCGAATGAACACATCCACCGGCGCAGGATTTCTAAAACTGCTGCTCAAACGGAAAGAAGCACACGCTCTAAGTCCTACACAGAAAAATCAACTGGAAGAGATTGTTTCTAAAGGCAGGGATTTTGAGTTCAAATACTGGGCAGAGCAGCTAATGACTGGTTAAGACACACTATTCATTATCCTGCTTTTAGTTGCGGAGAAGTAATTCTGTATGATTTTTTCACCTGTGTTTGGTGCGTTGCTGCCCTCACCAAACACTTATCTCTACGAAGCAACACTTTGTAGTCACTCGCCTCTCTGTCGAGCGACTACAGGACATTTTGAATAGAACTAAATTAATTAAAGACAAATTTCCTTCTGTCCAAAAAAATAATGAAGAAAGAAAAAAAGCGTTAACAAGATACCGGTACTACTACCAGCAACCATACAAACCTGAAATGTTAGACCATAAATGGACGACCACAACGACACAAAACGTCTTTCACGACTGACCGCAATCCTCACTCAACTGCAAACAAAACGGCTTTTGACTGCTTCCGAATTGGCTCATAAGTTTTCCGTAAGCAACAGGACAATATACCGGGACATAAAAGCACTGGAACAGGCTGGTATTCCCATTCTGACAGAAGAAGGGAAAGGTTACACCATCATGGAGGGTTACAGAATTCCTCCCATAATGTTTACCGAAAGTGAAGCCAATGCCTTAATAACTGCCGAACAACTCATCCAGAAAAACAAAGATGGCTCCTTCGTAAAGAACTATTCAGAAGCTATCAGCAAAATTAAATCCGTACTCGGATATAACACCAAAGACAAAGTAAACTTACTTTCCAACCGTATTGTATTCCGGCAAAACCACGAAAAAGACCGGACCAGTAATTTCTTATCCACTTTGCAATTAGCCCTGACCGGTTTTCACCTGGTCAATATTAACTATCATTCACCCGACACAAACCAGACAACCGAAAGAACAATCGAACCTTTCGCCATTTACAGTACACAAGAAAATTGGTTGCTTATCGCATTTTGTCGCTTAAGAAAGGATTTTAGAGCATTTCGCCTCGACAGAATTCAACATCTGACAACACTCCAGCAACAGTTTGAACCTCATAAAATAACCTTGCAGGAATATTTTGAAATCTGTAAGGAAAAATATTCTTCACCACCCTTGCCATAGGGTTGTCGCAGCCCTCTCGTAGTTTTGTATCCTATCAAAAAAACAAGAAAACAAATGGACAAAGTAAAAATTGAACCTTTTAGGGTAATCGGTATTTCGGTAAGAACCACCAACGAAAATCATCAGGCTGCAAAAGATATTACCGATTTGTGGGGTAAATTTATGAATGAAAAAGTGTTAGAAGCGATTCCAAACAAAATTGACAACACCGTTTATTGCCTATACACGGACTATGAAAGCGACCACACAAAGCCTTATACCACTCTATTAGGATGCAGAGTAAATAACTTAAATGCTATTCCCGATGGAATGGTTGGAAAATCATTTGAAGGGGGAAATTATGTAAAACTTTCTGCCAAAGGGGATTTAATGAAAGGATTGATCGCAAACAAATGGTTTGAAATTTGGGAAATGGACCTGGACAGAGTATTCACCGCAGATTTCGAAATCTTTGGAGCAAAAGCTCAAAATCCGTCAGAGGCAGAAATAGATTTTTTAATTGCTATAAAATAGAAAAAATGGTGGAGCCACTTCATAATTATTATCTGAACAAGGAAGAACCCTACAAAAGTTGTTTGCTTTCTTTACGGGACATTATTCTTCAACAGGATACCAATATTACTGAAACACAGAAGTGGGGAATGCCCTGCTTCTGCTATAAGAAAAAAATGTTTTGCTATTTGTGGA